>JACMRS010000168.1 GCA_014376345.1 Bacteroidia bacterium
CGATATTTGACTGGAATGAGTTGGTTGCATAAAGATGTAAAGACTTAAAAATCAGGCAAAAATTAACTCTTTTTATTACAAACCCAAATTTATAAATAATATATTTTTATTCTTTCACGTTTAATAAGCGTTTGAAGCCGTTTTAAACTCGATTTGCACCAAGTGTGGAAAAGATGACCCTTAACTTGAAATAATGTAAATATATTTTTGAAAAGCAATCCTTTTAGAAAAATTAACGGCAATTTGATCCGTTTGATATTAAAATTAAAACACTAAACACTAACAAAATTAAGCTATGCAGCAAAATTTCGACACAATGAAGCAGGGACTTGTCTTTAACAGACAAAACACAAAAGAAGGTATTTCACCGTTTGACATGTTCAAATATGAGTACCGAACTTCTGCTATTAAGAATCCAAACGGAGACAGTGTGTTTGAAATCAAGTATGTTGAGGTACCTGCAACCTGGAGTCAGGTGGCAACTGATATTCTTGCACAGAAATATTTCAGAAAAGCAGGTGTTCCACAACCCGATGGATCTCTTGGTGGAGAAACTTCTATTAAACAGGTTGCTCACCGTATGGCGCATTGCTGGAAAGACTGGGGTCACCGTTATAATTATTTTGCTTCTGATAAAGATGCTCAGGTTTTTTATGAAGAACTTGTGTATTCAATTATTGCACAGCAGTCGGCTCCTAATTCACCACAATGGTTTAATACCGGTTTATACAGCTCTTACGCGATCAGCGGAAAGCCACAGGGTCATTATTATGTAGATCCGGATACTGAGAAGCTTACACGTTCAACAAGCGCTTACGAACGTCCGCAGCCGCATGCGTGTTTTATTCTTTCAGTGGATGATGATTTAGTAAACGAGGGCGGTATTATGGATCTTTGGGTTCGTGAAGCCAGAATTTTTAAATACGGATCAGGTGTTGGAACCAATTATTCAAAAATCCGTGGCAATGGCGAAAAGCTAAGCGGCGGTGGTACTTCTTCGGGTCTGATCAGTTTCCTTAAAATCGGTGACCGTGCAGCCGGAGCAATTAAAAGTGGCGGTACTACAAGAAGAGCAGCTAAAATGGTTTGTCTTGATCTCGACCATCCTGAAGCGATGTCTTTTATTAATTGGAAAAAAGATGAAGAGCGCAAAGTAGCTGCATTAATTGCTGCAGGTTATGCGAGTGATTATGAAGGTGAAGCGTACGCAACTGTTTCTGGTCAGAATTCTAATAATTCGATTCGTATTCCTAACCGTTTTTTCGAAGCGCTTAAAACAAATGCTGATTGGGATTTTATAGCAAGAAGTACCGGAAAGCCTGTTAAATCAATGCCTTCCAATGAAGTTTGGAATACTATTGGTGATGCTGCATGGGCTTGTGCTGATCCGGGTGTACAATATGATGACACCATAAACGACTGGCATACTTGTCCTGAAGGTGGCAGAATTAATGCATCGAATCCATGTTCTGAATACATGTTTCTTGATAACACAGCCTGCAATCTTGCATCGCTGAATCTGATGAAATTCTTCAATGCCGAAACGCTTGAATTCGATATCGCTTCTTACGAATATGCAATCCGTTTATGGACTGTAGTTCTTGAAGTTTCAGTATTGATGGCTCAGTTCCCTAGTCAGGAAGTTGCCCAGTTAAGTTATGATTACCGCACACTTGGACTTGGCTATGCAAATCTGGGTACGATGCTGATGGTTTCAGGTATTCCTTATGACAGTGAAAAAGCGAGTGCAATCTGCGGCGCTATCACAGCTATTCTAACAGGACAATCTTATTCAACATCTGCTGAAATGGCTGCCGTAAAAGGACCGTTTAAGATGTATGAGAAAAATAAAAAGCACATGATGCGGGTAATGCGTAACCACCGTTATGCAGCATACAACACACCACTTGCTTATGAAGGATTAAGTGTTCCTGCAGTAGGAATTGATCCGCAATATTGCCCTGAAGATCTTTTGAAAGCAGCTTGCAATGCATGGGATAAAGCATTACAGCTTGGCGATAAATTCGGTTACCGCAATGCGCAGTCAACTGTAATTGCACCAACAGGAACGATAGGACTGGTAATGGATTGCGATACTACAGGTATCGAGCCTGATTTTGCAATGGTTAAATTTAAAAAACTATCAGGTGGCGGATATTTTAAAATCATCAACCATTCGGTTCCACAGGCTTTAAGAAATTTAGAATATACTGAAGAGCAGGTAACGGATATCGTTAATTATGCAAAAGGACATGCAACTCTTGAAGGTGCGCCTTTCATCAATCACGAATCATTAAGAGCCAAAGGTTTTAATGATGCTGATCTTGAAAAACTTGAGCATGAAGTAGTTAAAGCATTTGATATTGAATTTGCTTTTAACATGTATTCTTTAGGTGAAGAAACTTTACAAAGACTTGGTTTTAGGAGCGAACAATACAATTCACAGGATTTCAATCTTTTGAAAGAACTTGGCTATTCTGAAAATGAAATTGCAGTTGCAAATGAATTTGTAACAGGCACCATGACAATTGAAGGCGCGCCTTTCTTAAAAGAAGAGCATTATCCTGTTTTTGATACTGCAAACAAATGTGGACAGAAAGGTACCAGATTCTTACATGCACATTCGCATATCAGAATGATGGCAGCAGCACAACCGTTTATTTCGGGTGCTATTTCTAAAACGATCAACCTTCCGAATGAAGCTTCTGTTGAAGATATTAAATCTTGCTACGAGCTTAGCTGGAGACTTGGATTAAAAGCCAACGCACTTTACCGCGACGGTTGTAAATTATCACAGCCACTTTCTAACAAATCAGATAAGAAAGTAAGTGAGGGTGAAACAGCTTCAGACACTACAGATGCAGTTGAAAAAGCAGTAGGCGTTTATGCAGCAACACGTATTGAAGATCTTACTCCGGAGATTGTTCTGGAAGCAGCAAGACAGATCATTAACAACACTAACAATCCGTCATTTAAACAACAGTTGAATGACATAGCAACACGTAAAATTCTTCCGAACAAACGTCGTGGATTTACACAAAAAGCCAAGATTGACGGCAATACTATTTTTGTAAGAACCGGCGAGTATATGGACGGTACCTTAGGAGAAATATTTGTTGACATGCACAAAGAAGGCGCAAGCTTCAGGTCGCTGATGAACTGTTTCTCAATAGCTGTTTCTATTGGACTTCAGTATGGTGTACCATTAGAAGAATATTATGACAAATTTACTTTCAGTCGTTTCGAACCGAGTGGTATGGTAGAGGGTCATGACAATATTAAATCAGCCACTTCAGTAGTAGATTTCATCTTCCGTCTGTTAGGATTTGAATATCTTGGAAGAGAGGATGCTGTTCACATAAAATCTAAGAAAGCTGAGATCGAGTTTGAGGCGCAGGTAGAAGTGAGAGATGAAAATGACAGAGAACCTGTTAAAGTAAATCCGGTGCCTGTTACAAGCAATATGTCTTACAACAGTGAAAGAAAACCAATGAGCATGCCACCAACATCAGGAGATGCACCGGCATGCAAATCATGCGGTAACATCACTGTCCGTTCAGGCACCTGTTACACATGTTTAACCTGCGGTACTACTTCGGGTTGTAGTTAAGATTATATAATTAATTTATGAGACTGCCGGTACTGAAGAGTATCGGCAGTTTTTTTGTTATAAGTTTCAGAAAAGAGTTTTGGAAAGATAATGTTATGACACAACGACAATATGCTTCGAATTAAAATATTATTTGTTTCCCAATAAGGAAATATCTATATTTGTTTTACCTTATGAAAAAACTGAATTTCAACATTGAATTCTTGCCCGAAGCGGCTGAATTTATAAATATGACAGATGTTAAAGCACGTGAAAAGATATTATACAATATGAAAAAGGCTCAGTATATGTCAAATCAAGAACTGTTTAAAAAATTGAATAATGTTATATGGGAGTTTCGCACATTATATAATGGTCAAGCGTATAGATTATTTGCTTTTTGGGATAAGGTAAATGATTCTGATACTTTAGTAATAGCAACTCATGGGATTGTTAAAAAAACACAAAAAGCACAAATACAAGAAATACATAAAGCAATGAATATTAGAAGCAGGTACATGCAAGTTAAAGGAACTCTCTAAAATTGACGAAGATGAAAAATAAAAGCAACACAATATCTCTGGATACCATGATTGATAAACATATCGGTAAAAAGGGAACCTTAAAACGGGAAACTTTTGAGTATGAGCTTAGCATTGATCTTTTAGGTCAGGCTATCCGTGAGGCGAGGCAACAAAAAAATCTTACTCAGGAAGAACTAGGTGAGATGGTAGGTGTTCAAAAGTCCCAAATTTCAAAAATTGAAAACAGTGTCAAAAATGCACGTATTGAAACTATTTTAAAAGTTTTCAGCGCACTTGGTGCAAAAATTAATTTTAGTATTGAAATTAATAATAGAAGACTTGCAATTTAATAATGATTTATGAGATGAATAAATACCAAAAATGGTAACTATGATCAAAATTGTATTTTATGGGAAAGAACACATCTGTATCTTTAGGGAACCATTTTGAAAATTTTATCGATTTTAATCTTTCAAAAGGGAGATACAAAAATGCAAGTGAGATCGTAAGGGCAGGACTACGCTTACTGGAAGAAGAAGAGAATTGCTTTGCAGCCTTGAAAAATGCAATTGAAGAAGGGCTAGAAAGTGGCATAGCTAAAAGATTCGAACCCAAAAATTATCTTGAATTTATAAAAGCAAAAAAAAATGCTAAAAGCTAAATATCGTTCAACCAATAAGGGATTAGATGATTTAGCTGAAATATTGAATTACACTCAGAATGAATGGTCAGAAAAGTAAGCGGATGCGTATTGCTTTTTACTCATTGATTCATGTCAGGAAATAGCGGAAAACCAAAATCCCGGCAAAAATTATAATAATGTCAGAAAAGAATTATTGGGTTTTAAAGCAAACCTTCATATCATTTTCTATCTGATAGTTTCTGAATCAGAAATTGAAATTGTAAGAATACTTCATGGACGAATGGATCTGAAAAACTACATCTGAATTTTGAAAAAAAATAAACAAAAAATTCAAAACCAAACCATCGCCACCGTACCGCAAATGCCTTTTAACAGCATCAATCCGTCAATAATTATCAGATAATAAAATATTGATTTGCGTCTGTGAAGGGCATACGCAACTGAGATCATTGCTATAAACGGAATCATGTTGAGCATGATCTTTTCAATGCTGAAGTGCATGCTGATGGCAAAAGTTATAAAGGAGGCAATGCCAAGAGAGGTGAGGGGAATGATGATATTATGGATTGTTTTTCTGAGTCCTACATGCACAACGAAAGTTTTAAGTTTATGGTTGTAATCCATTGCATAATCTTTAATATCAAACATGATGCAAAGCACTGCGATAAACATAAAATTTTTGACGAAAAGTAAGATGTTCAGAAAGTCAATATTTAATGTTGTTTTATGAGTGATATTATAATAAAGCAGAGGGTAAACGTTAATCAATCCTGCCCAGGTAAAAGCAATAACAAAAGGCTTCAGCCAACCAATATTGCGCAGGTTATATTGCCTCATACTCTTGCTGTTTATACCGTAATAAAGAATTGCGACAAAAGGAAAAATAAGCGCAATCAGCCATTCACTTAAAGTCATAGTGAGAATACCAGAAATATCATATTTGTACAAAATTGATCCGATTGAAACTGCCAGAATCAGATTTAAAATAAAACGACTTGCAATAACTGTTTTCCTTCGGGTGTTGTACCAGATAAGGCGCGGATTGATTGTGTTCGTAGTGCTTTCACTAATATATGCTTTGATATAATAAAGTGTTGCAGAAGCAAAAACTGCCAGGAAATAAAAGACATCATTGAGAGGATAATGTTGTTGAAGTGTAGCCTCAATGGTTAAAGCCACAGCGCAGATGCCATAGAAATAGTTGCCAAAAAATATCAGCTTAATAAACTCGCCTTTTGTATTCGCAGTTTCCATTTTCTTGCAGTGTAAAATTAATGGAAATTAATTTTATAATTAAAAAGAATAATTTATGGTGAGATAATTTGTAATCATAGGCTTTTCGTGTCATGTCGTAAAAGCATTTTCTTAATTTGATGTATATGACTTTTCAATGTGCAGATTTGCATTTATGTGAATAAAGGTTGCAATTCTTGGCACGCATATTATAAATTTAATACAGTTAATAATAAGGCTAAAATATATTGTTTAAATAATTAGAACCCTCTCCTTGAGGGCAGGGTGAGGCTTTATTTCAAAAAGCCGGTTAATCCCTGCCCGAACCTGTAAACGTCGTTAAAACCATTATAAAGTGGCACAGGCGCAATTCTGATTACGTTTGGCTCGCGCCAGTCAGCTACAATGCCAAGTTTTGATAAATGATCAAACAATTCTTTACCCTCACTTCCTGTAAGAATACTAATTTGACAGCCTCTTTCCTCAGGTGTGATAATTCTTAAATTAAGATTTTTATTTTCTTTCAACGACTCCTCAATCACAAATTGTAAATAGGAAGTCAGTAATTTACTTTTTTCTGTTAACGCTTCCATACCTGCTTCTACAAATATTTCAAGTGATGCATTGTGAACGGCCATTGTAATTACAGGAGCGTTACTCAACTGCCAGCCTGCGGCGCCATGTTCAGGTATATAACCTTTCTTCATCATAAAACGCTCCGATTCTTTATGACCCCACCAACCGGCAAACCTCGGTAAATCGGGATTGTTTGAATGTCTTTCATTAACGAAAACGCCACTAACGCCACCAGGACCGGAATTAAGATATTTATAACCACACCACACCGCAAAATCCACATCCCATTCATGCAATTTCAACCTCACATTGCCTGCGGCATGTGCGAGGTCGAAACCTACAACTGCGCCCACTTTTTTACCAGCCTTGGTTATTTCGGGAATATTA
>JACMRS010000169.1 GCA_014376345.1 Bacteroidia bacterium
AATTGAGAGTATCTTTGCAATCCATTTTGGATCTTCCTGAAACGCTTCTATATAAAGAAGCTGGGTAATACCGTAGTGGTACCACTCCTTCATGGCATTGAAGCAGTCTATGCTTAATTCTTTTTCGTGACGATCTTCATCTGTTCTTTCAAGAGCGGCCGCTCCTGTAAAAAAAGAATAAAGATGATCGCGCTCTATTGGCCCTAAGACCAGCGCATCTGCAATTCGAACTGCAAGGTTAAAGGTAAGCCTTCTTTTGCCTGAGAGAATTCTAGAAAGAACTGCAGGACTCACATCAACTAGTCGAGCAAAAGCTCTTAGTGAAAACTGCGGATTCTTTTTAATCTTCTCTGCCAGTAAATTTTCCAGCCAAAGTTGTGAACTTGTGTTTACGATATTATTTGTTTCCATAAATATATTATCGTTAACTTTGAAAAATAAGATAGTACTTTGGAAACAATCTGTTGCCTGAAAGCAACATCTGATGGATTAAGTCGGGAAACATTCTGATTTTTATTTTTAAAAACTTACTGCGACAGGAAGTGTTGAGCTTGCAGCTGCTCCATTACCGAGTCCACCATAAATCCCATTCCCCCAACAATAAACTTTGTCCTCAGAATCAATGGCACATGTCTTATCTTGAGCCAATTTTAGAGATGTGATTATTTTACCATTTAGAACGCCAGCAGTAGAGACGGCAACCGGAATGTTACTCGAAGTTGTAGTACCATTTCCAAGTTGTCCAGCATTATTATACCCCCAGCAGTAGACTTTGTTATCGTCGGCAATCGCACACCAGTGATTGTTTAATGTATAAAGTTTTAATATCTTTTTATTATTTAAAACGCCGGCCGTAGAAACTGCTACCGGGATCGTAGCATTTATATTATTTCCATTTCCTACCATGCCGTCTGTATTGACTCCCCAGCAGTAGGCCTTATCATTACTGGCAATAATGCATGCAGTGTTACTCCCACTACTTAAACTCTTAGCAGTTAATCCATTCAGAACTCCAGCAAAATCTACACCAACTGGAGTTGTTGCAAAAACTAAGGTTGTCCCATTCCCGAGCATTGCTCCTGGGATTCCCCAGCTATAAACCTTATCATCAGAGGCAAGAATAAAAGTGTAGTAACTCGACAACGAAACTGACTTGATCGTCTTACCGCTGAGCACCCCACTCATATCAGGAGATACCGGAATATTAGACATTCCATAAAAATTTCCATCTCCTTTATAACCTGTTCCCCAACAGGCGTACGCACCATCAGTCGTAAGCGCACAAAACTGTGATGTATCAACAGTCATAATTTTTTTGATGACCTTCCCACTTAACACTCCAGATGTATCAACTGCAACGGGTGTATTAGAGCTTACATTTGACCCATTCCCTAGTGCTCCAGATGTTCCATCTCCCCAGCAATAAGCTTTTCCATCTGTCGATAAAGCACAACTTGTTTTTGTATAATTTTGGACCGGTGTTGTTACTTCTTTCACGTTAATAGCACCAAAGGAGAACTTATAAGCAACATCCTTATCTGATTTACCACAGTAAAGATTATTATTTGATCGGATGACACATACTTGCCCATTGCCATCAATATATTTTAAATCAATATCGCTAAAAACTTCATTAGATGGAGTATGTGTGTATAAACTTACAGGAATGGCAGCTCTTAAATTTGAATTATTTCCTAAACTATAACTTGAATTTTCTCCAAACCCGTAAAGCAAATTATTAGTACCAAGAACAAACGTATTAAATTCCGTAACAAAAATATTCTTAATCGAAACACCAGCAATTACTCCGGTTGAATCAACTGCAACCGGTACATTCGAATTTACGAAAGAACCGTTACCCAGCTGCCCATAATCTCCTTTTCCCCAGCAGTAAGGATGGTCATCGCTTGCAACCACACACGCATTGTATAGTGAGGTATGCAGTGATTTTATTGTTTTGCCGCTAAGCACTCCACTTCTATCGACAGCAACTGGAGTGTAGGAGGTCACATCACTTCCATTTCCGAGTACGCCGTTGGTGCCGTTCCCCCAACAGTAAACTAAGTCATCACTGGCGATTGCACAAAAACCAGTTAAAAGTGGTTTAATTGCTTTTATTGTTTTGCCATTTAATACACCTGAAGTATCTACGGCTTGTGGAGTGTTGTTGAAACCTACACCCCAACAGTATGCCAGATCATCACTGGCAATCGCACAAGCCGTATTTACTGCTAGAGCAATGCTTTTTATTGTTTTACCATTCAATGCACCAGTTGCGACTACTGCAACAGGAATTGTTGAATCTGCACTATTACCATCACCGAGCGTTCCTGAGGCTCCTTTTCCCCAGCAATAGACTAAATCGTCATTAGCAATTGCACAGGCAGAACTATTACTCATGGCCATAGTTTTTATAGTTTTTCCATTGAGAACACCAGCAGTGCTGACCGCTGTTGGTATAGGACTGTTAGCGACTCCACCGTTTCCTAAAACATAATAAAAATTTCGTCCCCAACAGTAGAGCTGGTCATCGCTAGCTAAAGCGCAAAAATTAAAATAAGTATTTGAAAATAATTTTTTTATGGTTTTACCTGCCAGCACTCCAGATGTATCCACAGCAACAGGCATACCATCAGCAACTGTACTCGAGCTCCCAGACAACGCAGGTTCTGTCCAGCAGTAGGCCAGGTCATCATTGGCGATGGCACAAGTTCCAGGTCCAGTAATAATCTCTTTGATCGTTTTTCCGTTGAGAACACCAGACGTATTAATTTCTCTTGGGACAGCGTTAGGTAAATTTGTTCCATCCCCCATATAACCGCCACCCCAGCAATAAACTTTGTCATCGTTGCGAATGAAGCAACTACCATAGCCGCTGAGAATATTTATTTTTTTGATTGTATGAGATCCCAAGACATCTTCACTTGTCTGAAAAGCTGTCATTTCCCTTGCAACTAATGAATCAAATTCTTTTCCCCAACATTTAATTTTCTTGTCATCACCTTGCACACAAATTCCATAGTTATAATCTGAAAGAAAATTTAATCCCAACAATTGTTCGACAGTGGGACTGTTGATATTTTTCACAGAAACATTTTTTAAAATATCGACTTTTGTAACCGGCTGGATGCAACCTAGAGTTAACATGCAAGTTAACATCAAAATTAATTTTATTAATTTTATTTGATTATTGATATTCAATTGCAGACTCCATCAACTCTAATCGGTAGATCGAGATGAGATCTTAATGTGCTGACACTTAAGCAATTGGTGCAACGGCCATACGATAATAATAATCTCAACTTGTAACGTTTGCAGTCATGCAAAAAACCATTCTCAGGACGTGTTATCAGCAACTTACAAGTCTAAACCTTTTAAGTTTTGCCAATTTTTATAATGCTATAGCATGTTCAAGATGTTACTAACGCGTTAGCAATAATCAATTAAGGAGCTCATATGAAAATTTTAATAGCTACTCTTTTTGCCTTCGTGCTTACAAGCTCAGGTGCTTTCGCCCAAGATGAAGGTGCTTCAACTTCTACATCTAGACCAGTTGATATTGCTGTAAACTTCACAGCAGACTCACTTCAGCTTCCATGGATAAAAGAATTCCGTTACGTGGTTGTTGTCAACAAAGCTGTTTCTGGATCAGAAAAGCAATCAATCAGAGTTTACGAATACGGACAATTAATCAGAAATGATAAAGTTTCTACTGGAAGAGATGCTTTCGAGAAAAAAGGTGAACACCACTCGAAGCATGACTCATGGTCTGTAACTCCAACAGGATTTTACACTCCTGATTACTTAGATATCGATCACAAGTCGAGCTCATACGGTGGAAGATTTTCTTGGTTAGTTGGCGGAGTTAAAATGCCATACGCAATCTTCTTTAACGGTGGAATTGCTCTTCACCAGGCACCAAAAGGAACTGAAGGACAATTAGGATCTTCTGCTTCTGGCGGATGTATCCGCTTACCAGGCGCTTTAGCTTCTGATTTATTCGCACGTGTGAATGAAACTGACGGTGCTCAAATTCCAAAGTTTACAATTGATGGAAATCCAAAGCTAGATGCTGAAGGACACCAACTTTATAGAAAAGGCTTCTCAGCTTTAATCATAGTTCAGTCACAAGTTAGATAGTTTCAACTCAGCTATACAATTTACCAAAATAAGGCTCCTTTTCAGGGGCCTTATTTTATTTCATGGGTAAAAATTACAGGCATAAGCTCAAACTGCCCTCTCAATGATAAAAGTCTAAAAAAATTATTTACAGGCGGTCTTTATGAAGTTCCATTCTTTATTTATTATTTCAACTATTCTGATTTCCTTTTCTTTAATGGCAAAAGATCACAAAGATGATTCAGCTGCTTTGGTTGTTACAAAAGTTTTTTCAAAAAATGAGAAAACTCACATTGTAGAGCTTCGTGAAGCCAGCGACTGGTCACTTGAAAAATTAAATGCAAAAGTTGGCGGTGGTGAAGAAGAGAATTCCAAGTACGATATATGCTTTAAAGGCGATACAAATGAAGTAATGGAAATTTTAAAAGCAATCGTTGAGGAAGGAAATAAAAATTCAGACCGCAAAGAAAGAGTGATCTTTAATTTAGCAATGTCTGACATTCGTTATAAAGGATTTCCTA
>JACMRS010000170.1 GCA_014376345.1 Bacteroidia bacterium
AAGCTGAAATGTCTCCAGCTCCTGAAACACCTGCTTTTGTGCTGACACCGTTAATGGTTCTGGTTCCAGCAAGACTCGAACGGATAAATCTTAAGGAAACACCCATAGAAAAATGTTTGGTAAGTTTGGTTGCATAACTACCATCAAGTGCAAACTCATTTGGATTGTAAGTGCCTAATGGCTGACCTTCGAAATCTGTAAAATAGATCTGACCTAAAGAAAAATACCTGAAAGAACCTGCAAAAACAGATTGTTTGTTAATACGGGCATAGCCGGTTATGTAATTATAAGAAATGCCCGGAACCAGTTTTCTCAGCCATGGTGCATAAGAAAGTGAAAATCCACCAGGTTTTTCAATAAAAGCCATAGAAGCCATGTTCCAGAAATTTGAATTCGCGTCAGGTGAACTTGCAACACCCGCATCTCCCATACCCGCTCTTCTGGAGTCAGGTGTTATTGTTAGAAAAGGTACAGACGTTGTCAGCACATTCTGCTGACCGGCTAATTGGTTTTTAGAAATTGCCGGATTCTGCGAAAACAAGGGAGCAGTTGCAGCGCATGCTGAAACCAATAATATTTTTTTTAATAGCATTAATTTATTTTTTGTTTGAGTAGAAATGCTTCATTCGGGCAAATATACATTCTTTTTTAAATCTAATTCTTTTTCAAGCTTATAAATTGTCACCTTAACATCATTAATTAAGAATAACAAGTTTTTCAATCTTTTCTGCAGCCGGTCCTCCAGGTGTTTTTACTCTAACCTTATAAATATAAACCCCTTTTGATAACTTATCGCCAAAATCATCCCTGCCGTCCCAGTTAATTGACTTAACATGACTTTCAGAAGCAAAAACATCCTGCTCTATGGTTTTTACAACTTTCCCTGTAATTGTCATCACCTGAACCATTACATTCAGATTCTGTCCCGATTTGTTATGATCGAAAAAGAAATAAGTGTTGGTGGAAAAAGGATTGGGATAGTTTAAAACATGACTTATGGTAATGTCTTTATTGTCTGAAACTAAAAATTCAATAGTCGCTTCAGAAGAATTGTTATAAGCATCCCAGACTTTTAATGATATGGTGTGCTTTCCATCTGCAAGTCCTTCAAGCTGATATTTTATGTCGCCTTCCTTATAACTGTTTAGTTTTGCTTCGTAATAATTATTCAGTTTGAAAGTTTTTTCATCTGGTGTGCCTTTGTCCAGTATTGCGGTAAGCTCTCTTCCAATGCCATTTCCCGCTGTATTTATACCATTTTCATCCGAAATTCTTGCAAGAAATAAAGGTGTCTGATCTGTAAGCCCTCCGGCAATAAAATTATAATCGTCAATATAAAGCTCAATTTCCGGTCCTTTAGTGTCATTTGCGATATTACCTGCTGTTCCGCCAATTAGTATGCTGTCATTCATGCCGGCTGCATCTAAGCGTGTACCGTTTTGGGCATATAAACTTACCTTGCCTTTGCCATAATTGTAAAGTATGTCTTTGGGAACAACAAATTCAAAACCGAATTTTCCAGAGGTAATACTTGCTTTTCCTCTATACAGAATATTTTCTCTTAAAGTAAATGGTATTTTATAAGCAACAATTCCGTTGCCCAAGGTTGAATAATTTCCTGTTTTATCATAGATGGTTGGTTCAAGTTCACCATTGTAACTTGTAACCAATGTGCCACTAACATCCTCAATATGCCCTGAAAGTCTTACTTTTTCAAGAGCTTTGAAAGTATCTTTATTATTGATAATACTTCTGCCATTTACAGAATCTATTTTAGCAAATATCTCAGGATAATTTAATACCAATGCCGGGTCTCCAAAAAACGCAAAACTAAGGTCATTAATAGAGTGTGGCCTGTTTTTAGTAGCTTTATAAACATCACCAAGTGTTGGCCATTTGTTGTTAATTTTTTTGAAAATTGCGTTGTCCCAGAAATTATTAGTCAGGTTCGTGTTTTCAAACGAAGTAACAACCCTTACCGTAGTAAACATTGCCACAGCGCCTCCACCTTGTCTTGTAAACAGAATTTCACCGGCAGATTTCCGTTTAGGATCGTCAAACCTTGCAAACTCACAGGTTGCAGTAAAAAATAGTGGCAGTTTGTCATTATTAGTAAAGTTATTAATCATAGGAATATCAAGCACTTTTTCAGAAGCAAGATATTCTTCACCTCCGTGACCAATGTAATTGACAATAAGCGAACCATCCTGAATGCTGCGTTTTATTGCTTCCCTTGCCTCCGGATAACGCTGTGAACCACCATTGGTTTCTTCCTTATAAGCATCAAGATATATTTTACTGACATTGAAATTTGGATGAAAGTCTGCTATGCCTCTTCCATATCTTTCGATGTCGTAAACAAATGATGTTTCCCAAGGTGGTGTTCCCGGTACATCCAGGTCATCTGCAATAAATGTAAGCCTGTTGCGCCAGTCGCCAAGTGTTACCTGGTTTTTATAATTTACTATTTTATCAACTACATCTTTTGCTTCGCCTGAACTGGCCACAGGTAACCTTCCAACTGCTATTTCAAGATATTCTTCATTTGAAAATGAAAGTCTGCCGTCCAGTGAATCTAAATAACCAAAAAAATCATCTGTACAAAAAGCAGTCTGATTCTGAACATAATAGGTACTGGACTCATAGACAGGGATAAAATTAGTATTCGGAACACTGGTTAGTTTTCCTTTATAATCATAAGAAGCATCTCCAAAAAGCAAAGCATATTTCAACCTGTCGGCAGGATTTGGAACGTTATAATAAACATTTCTCAGGAAATCTCGAATTGCTGAAACATCTTGAGTTCCAGATGAAAATTCGGTATATATTTTATTGACATTAACCACTTCAACCCTCAGGCCGCTGTTAGTTCTGTGATAGTCTGCAAGTCTGAGTGCCTGATCTGTAAAATCAGAATGTGTAATAATAATGTAATCAACATTTGTCATGCTGTGAAGGTCCTGATTCTCCTGAACACCTTCGGCAATAGGAACAGAAAAATTGTTTTCGAAAGAAATATATTGCTTCAGTGTATTTAAAGTAGCACTTTTAAAAACGCCTGTGCCACCCTGATCTGAAACTGCTTGAATTTTAACATTCATAGGATCTGAAATGTCCCATACTCTGTAGTTATTATTATAGCCACTTAACCTGTATTCAGAAATATTATAAGAATAACTTTCTATTTCTGTAAAAGTCATGGCTGAACTTGTGACTTTTAAAAGTCTTTTAGCAAACAATTCGTAATAGTCAAGGTAAGCTTGTGACTGGCTATAAGGCTTATTATAAACAAAGCTAAGATTAATATTATCTGAAGTAGCATTAAACAAACCGATTCCAAGTCCTGAAGGTTGAAAACACAGATCAGCATTTGTTTTACCCTGAATTTGAAGACTCATAAAAGAAGTGCCATTGGCTAGGCAGCTGATAATGCTTGAAGTTGGAGCTTTTCCGCCAGCCATAATGTTCATTTTAACGGGGTTAGAAAGATCTATATTCGGAAATGTTTCTGTAAATGAATAGGTGGTTGTCTGATCAAATTTTTCTCCCAGATATACTCTCCCAAATCCACAAATGTTTTCATTTTCTGATTCATGAAAAATATGGTCATCGAAACTGCTCACAACATGGTCTGCAGACAACCCTGTGTTATCCGGAATAGTTTGAATTCTCTTGCCGTTTACTCCGCCAAAAGTGATAAAATAAACCGTTTTATCCGCATAGATATTTTTTTGATGAGAAAATGCCTTTGATGGTTTGTCAAAAAGCCATTTATCAGGACCCTGAGCATAGAAAAGAACAAAGTCTGACTCGTCAAAAACACCGTCATTTTCACCCGAAACTTCAATCGAATTTTCGGGAAGGTCAGCCGGTCTGCTTATTTTATTCGGTTCAGGAAGCATGCCCCCATGAGTGCCGTAAATCTTTAAAGTTTTAGGATTAACCTGACTCAGGTCAATTCCAAGGTTTCTTAAAAAGGCAGCATCAAGTTTGTAAATACCATCTGAAGTTACTGCAATTTTATACCATTGACCTGTTGCAAGCACTGAAGGGGAAGGGGCGCCTCTTTTAGAATTGATACTGATGCCGCCCGCAGATTTTCCTGCTATCTGAACGATATCATATGAAATAAGTTTATAAACTGACCCATTCTGAATTTTGAATGGCAACACTTTATAATATGAATAAGGTACGGAGCCTTCAATTGAAATGCCACTGATAAAATACTGTGTTGAAGAAAGGTTTGCGCTTGTCAGGTTTTTTTTGAATGTTTCAAAACCCTGAAGAAGCTGGTAAGACTGATTGGTTATTTCAAGTTTGTCATTTGTTGAAGAAGCTACAAACCTCTCTTGTTTAAATGGAAAGGGACCATTATTTTCTGCATAATTTAAGTCAGCACCTTTAAATGAAGGAATTTCATTAATTCCGCTTTCATTCCAGATGATTTCCCTGTGCTGAGCAGGATTTTGGGAGAAGGCCCTCGTAACCGATATAAAAATGGTTAATAAAAGACTTAAGGACCTGAATAATTTCATATTTTTTTTAAATTTGTGATAATTTTTTTTAAATTTCATCAAAATAACGAAAGAAATTTAATATTATTGTAACTAAATACGTAATTTTACACAAAGATTAAAATAAAATATCTTTCTTTGTCGTTAGCAACTTTGAATTAAATTGTAATAAAACCAGATATGAGAAAAATTTTACTACTATTACCGGTCTTTTGCTGCGCTTTAAGCGCCTTCGCACAAGATCCTGAGTTCACTCAATTTTATGCAGCTCCGGTTTATACTAACCCTGCCATGGCCGGAACAGCTTTTTGTGGTCGACAGGCAGCAGGTCGTGTTACTGTAAATTACAGAAACCAGTGGCCAAGTCTTCCGGGTACTTACCGTACCTTCAATGCTTCTTATGATCAGCACGTAGAGAAATTGGGTGGTGGTATCGGATTAATGGCAACTTACGACAGAGCAGGTGCAGGACTTCTGACAACTACCTCTTTCAGTGGCGTTTATTCTTATGTTCAGCCAATTAGTAAGAAATTTTTCATCAGAGCAGGACTTCAGGCAACTTATTGCCAGAAATCAGTAGATTTTAGCAAGTTTAAATTTGGTGATCAGATTCACCCAACAAGAGGTTTCATTTATGAAACAGCAGAGCCAAGACCTACATCTAAAGTGAGTTTTCCAAATTTCGCAGCAGGCATACTTGCTTATAATGAAGTGTTTTATGCTGGTTTTGCAATGCACAATATCACTCAGCCTGTACAATCTTTTTACAGCAATAACGATGGTATCGTACCCCGCAGGTATACTGTTCACTCAGGTGTTGTAATTCCACTTGATAATAAAAAGTTTGCGACATCTACGATTTCGCCTAATATCCTTTTTATGTCTCAGGCTAAATTTACTCAGATCAATTTTGGATTCTATATTAATAAAGGACCTTTAGTAACCGGACTTTGGTTCAGACAGACTTTAGGACAATTTGGCAACTCAGATGCGCTTATCGTGCTTCTTGGTTTCAGGAAAGACAGATTTAAATTCGGGTACAATTATGATATAACAGTGTCCGGAGCTAAAGCAGCCGCTCCTGGTTCACATGAGGTATCAGCAACAATTGACTGGTGTCTGAATTCAAAAGCAATTCGTTTCAAACCTTTGAGATGTCCTGATTTTTAATCAAAAAATAAATTTTAGCACCTAAATACAATATATTTGCAGTTTTACAGTTTAAGATATTTGTAACCTGTAATAAACATTCAAACAGAAATGAAAGGATTATCAATTAAAATATTATTCGGAACTGCAATGTTAGCGGCTGTATTTTTAGCCCCTTCTTGCAAAAAAAGTAAATCTGCAACCACTGGACAGGCTTATAACAGCTTTAAATGGGGTGGATTTGAAAACCACAAATACAAAGGTCAGGAAACCGGTCCGGGTCTTGTACTTATTGAAGGTGGTGCTTTTACAATGGGTAGCTCAGAGCAGGATGTAACCTGGGAATACAACAACGTTGAAAGAAACGTTACTGTCAACTCATTTTACATGGACCAGACAGAGATAAGCAATATTCAATACGGAGAGTATGTTTTCTGGCTTGAAAGAGTATTTACAGGTTATCCTGATGTTTATAAGAAAGCACTTCCTGATACATTAGTATGGAGAAACAAATTAGCTTACAATGAGCCTTTTGTTGAATATTACTTCCGTCACCCTGCTTATAAGGAATATCCTGTAGTAGGTGTTAGCTGGTTGCAGGCTACAAGTTTTGCAGCTTGGCGTACAGACAGGGTTAACGAAGCAATTCTTGACCGTGAAAAAATTCATCCTTATGTCGCTTCAACTGTAGTTGATGAAAATAATTTTAATACCGGAGCATATCTTGCAAATCAGTATGAGCCAAAAACAGGGAAGAAAAAACGCTTACCCCGCGATTATACAACTAAAAAAGGTACCAGAAAAAAAGTAGCAATGAGAGATGGTATTCTTTTACCTGAATACAGATTGCCAACAGAAGCTGAGTGGGAATATGCTGCAACAGCAAATATTGGTTCTTCTACTTTCGAAAACGTTGATGATAAAAAAATCTACGCATGGAATGACCTTACCGTTAGAGTAAAAGAAGGTAAAGAACGCGACAGAGGTAAGATCCTTGCCAACTTTAAACGCGGTAAAGGTGACCAGGGTGGTATCGCAAATCAGTTAAACGATGCGGGTATTATCACAACACCGGTATATTCTTACTATCCTAATGCTTATGGTTTATATAACATGGCAGGTAACGTATCTGAGTGGGTGAAAGATGTTTACAGACCTTTGAGTTTCGAGGATGTTGATGACTTTAACTCTTACAGAGGTAACGTTTTCCAGACTGTTAAACTTGATCAGTATGGTGAAGTTGAAGAAAAAGATTCTCTTGGAAGGCTTGTATTCAGAAATGTAACCCCGGCTGACAACAAAGGAAGAAGAAATTATAATACAGCCGACAACATCGGTTACAAAGATGAGCTTAGTTATAATAATGACGAGCAAAAATATGAATACGGTACTGTAACACTTATCGATAACAAAGCCAGAGTTTACAAAGGTGGTTCATGGAATGACAGAGCATATTGGATGTCTCCGGGCACAAGACGTTATCTTGATGAAGAACTTTCTACATCTACCATCGGTTTCCGTTGTGCAATGGTGAGAATTGGTTCACCAATCGGTAACAGCAAAAAAAGAAATAAATCGTTGCCTTCTAAAGGTGTAAAGAAAAACGGTAAAAGCAGATAATTGATTTTTTAAATATAAATAAGAAATGCCGTCCCGAATAGACGGCATTTCTTATTTTATCAAACCTTACATTTGCACTGCTTATGATTCGGCAAAAATATTCTGTTACTGTTCAGGAGCTTTTAACCTTTAAAAGCAGATTGCTTGCTTTCAGTGCAGGATTTGAAGTATCATGTATTCTGGATTCAAATGAAATTTCTGCCGCCCTGGGAAAGAATAATTATGAGCTGTTGGCAGGAATTGGTTCAAAGTTATCTTTTAGTAATACTGAAAATGATTTTTCGGAATTGAAGAAATTTCATGAGGCTCAAAAAGACTGGCTTTTTGGAGTAATGCCTTATAGTAACAAATCAAATGATGGTAATAAGACTAGTAATAATCAAGACTTGTTTTTCTTTCAGCCGCTGATTGTTATTACTATTACAAGTATAAATAGTTTAGAATGGCAGGTTACTATTCTTTCAGAATTGAATCCTGAACTTGTTTACAGCAATATTATGGAATCTGTTCTGGTTGATGGAACTATTCAGCCTGCTTCATTTGCGCCCGTCATTTCAAAAGATCAGTATATTAATACTATTTCAGAAATCAGAAGTGATATTGAGAATGGTGATTATTACGAGCTTAATTTTTGTCAGGAATTCAGGACTGATCAGAAAAATTTTGATTCTGAACTCATTTATTCTAAACTTTGTGCAAAATCTCCGGCTCCTTTTTCTGCCTTATTGAAAATTCCCGGTTATGAGCTGGTTTGTATGAGTCCTGAAAGGTTTTTAAGCCACCAGCAAGGCAGTCTTGTTGCGCAACCGATAAAAGGTACGAGAAGAAGGGGTGCGAACGCTGAGGAAGATGAAAAGTTAATGAATGAATTGTTTTTTAGTGAAAAAGAGAGAGCAGAGAATGTAATGATTGTTGATTTAACAAGAAATGATCTTTCGAATGTGTGCCCTGCGGGAAATGTAAAAGTAACCGAACTGTTCGGTATTTATAAATTTCCGCATGTTATTCAGATGATTTCGACAGTAGAAGGGCAGTTGAAAGTGGAATTAGTGAATGATAAATTGGCAGATAAGGTTTTGCAAAATGAGTTAAATGAAGAAAATATTAATTCAGATCTACCTTTTAAGGCAATTGACAATTGTTTTCCAATGGGCAGCATGACTGGGGCTCCGAAAGTGGAAGTTATGAAAAGGATTGCTAAGTATGAAACGGGCAAGCGAGGATTTTATAGTGGCTGTATTGGTTATATTTCACCTGAGGGTGATTTTGATTTTAATGTGGTTATCAGAACATTAATTTATAATAAAACATTAAAGCAACTCAGTTATTGGGTTGGTCGCGCCATAACATTTGATAGTAATTCTGAGGAAGAATATGAAGAATGTTTATTGAAAGCAAAAGGTATTTTATC
>JACMRS010000017.1 GCA_014376345.1 Bacteroidia bacterium
CTTATTGCAAGCTGGTTTAAACAAGGTGCTAAATCGGGTGATACTTCAAAATTAAATTATTCTGAAATTTTAAATAATAGCTTCTCAAAAATCAAACCCGATCTGATTCTTTCTCTCGATAGTATTTTGTTAAAGAACAATAAACTCGATAAATTTTATGTTCTTAAAATTCCTTACACTATTCCTTATGATACTTTTGTAAGAGCAATAGAATTAATTCCGGGACATCCTGATTATCTTCACCATCTTAACGGTCACCTTTTAAATTATGATCCTGCTAAAAAGAAAAATGTTTTTGCCGGTACGCGTCTCTTTGATGTTGAAACTAAAGATTATGATACTGAGTTCATTGCTTTAAAACTTGATAATGATGATGGCACTTTGCCTCAGCGCATTCATTCAGCAGTTAATTATTTGCCGGGTACTCAGGCTGCTTTTTATCCGGAAGGACTTGGTGGTTTCAGGATGTCGAAAGTGGGTGCCTTTGTAGCTAATGATATTCATTTCGGGCCTTCTCCAATAAATGTCTGGGACAAATCTAAACTGTATATTTACTTTTCTAAAACTCCACCCAAACGACCTACTTCAGAACTGATGCTTGGTACAAATGGCGTTTCACCAATTATACCGCCACTTGTTTTGCAGCCCGGAACAATTACTAAACACTTTTCAAGTGTGACAATTTATAATGATATTTCAATACTCACTATCAATCCACACATGCACCTTTTGGGAAAAAGTTTTACTGCTTATGCAGTTAAACCAAATGGTGATACAGTTAAATTAATCCGCATTCCCGACTGGCGTTTTAAATGGCAGTATTTTTATACATTTAAAAAGATGGTTAAAATTCCAAAGGGCAGTATAATCATTATCGAAGCAGTTTTTGATAATACGTCAGACAATCCTAATAATCCGTTTAATCCCCCTCAGGTTGTTTCCGAAAGGTTTGAAAATAACGGCGCAAGCATGCGCACCACAGATGAAATGTTACAGTTTATAATCACCTATCTGCCTTATGTTAAGGGAGATGAAAATATAAGTTTAGAATAAATATGAAAGGTCTGATAATATTATTTTTCTCGTTGTTATTTTTGGTGATTGGCCTGAATTATGTTCTGCCATATCTTCAAAAACCTTCTTCAATTTCTATTGAAGACAGGCGCAGTGGTTTGGATATGGTTGAAAAAAACTACGGACATCAAATAGACAGTTGTGCAGCATTATTTGAAATTTCACCTGCTTATCTGAAAGCACTGGCAATGCTGGAATGTGGTGGCAGAAAAATATTTGAACATCGCTTTGAGCCGCATGTTTATGAAAAGCTTAAAAAAGTAAAATCAGGACAGCTCGACAACTATGAAAATGTAACCACTGCCATGCTTGCTGATGCAAGTGATGACGCTTTGAAAAACCTGGCAAGCAGCTGGGGACCGTTTCAGCTTATGGGTTATAAATGTACTTTATTAAATATTAATGTTAAAGACATTCGCGGAGAAGATGCTGTGTATTGGGGAACCAAATGGATCAGCCTCAGTTATGGAAATTATCTTAAGAAAAAAGAATATCGGCACGCCTTTCATATTCACAATGCGGGCAGCCCGTTTCCGCTAATTGGCAAAGCACGCACACATGCTCCCGATTATGTTCCGAGAGGAATTAAATACATGGCTTATTACGGAGAAAATATAGCTAAATAATTATTGAACAATCAGTCTTGAACTAAATACTTTAGCATTGTCAAATACACACCTGATATGGTAAACACCAGCAGGTAAATTATTAATAAATGTTTGTTGCGATCCATTCTGAAATTCAGCTGTTGCTGATGAAATGCTTTTGCCGGACATGTCTGTAATGGTAATGGTTGCAGAGCCTTCAACAAAAGACAATAAACTGAATGTGCCACCATTTGAAGGGTTTGGAAAAAGACTCACGTCAGCAATAGTTTCTATGTTATTGACTGCTGAAGAATTAAAGCACCATTCATTCATCTTTTTCAGACTATTAAACAAATCAACTCTTCCTCCTGAAGACGTAAATCCTTCAAGAGTGCCATTAATTTCAACTCCTTCAAGAATAAATTTCCTGATTAGTAAACTTGCTCCTGCAGGATCTTGTTTAGCATAATTAAGAAATGTTTCGCAGGCTGATGCATACAACAATCCTGATAATCCTGTAACCATAGGCGTTGCAAAAGA
>JACMRS010000171.1 GCA_014376345.1 Bacteroidia bacterium
CATGACCTTATGTTGGTATTAAATGCAGACTCTTGTCTGGTGATTGCTAACGGATATGCTTCAGGCACATTGTATAGTTTTGAATATTTTGAAAAAATATTATGATAGGGAGTCGGATAGATTACGGAGATGTATTTTTTTGTTAGGTCATCTCGCATTTTTATCGGGAAGTTATAAATTTGCAGCATACCGCCCTGGTACCATCCAGTCTGAGCATAAAGTGACATTGCACGTTCTCTTTGAGCAACTGTTTTAAATTGAGGATTAATTTCTTTTAAAACTTTTATTGCAAAATTTTTTTCATCGACGGCAATTAACCAGTCCAGGATGAGATTCCCTATAGGTTCATTAATTATCTCGCTTTCTAAAAGCGGAGTGAGCGGAGTTTGTGTTTCCATCGCGGAAAGAATTCCGTAATAGCCAAATGAATCACTGGCTAAAGTCAACGAGAAAACTTCTTTTGCCTCATCGTTGCGGTTTAATCTCATCAAGGTTTTTGCTTTCCAGAAATTCAATTTATTTATAAAGTTTGGATTTGAAGATTTTTTAGCAAACTTATCAACATCATTGATCAGCTCTGTGTATTTCTTTAATAAATACTTATTCCAGATCACGGCCCATTGAATATTCTCCTGTATATCAAGAGCAGTCGTTTTATATTCAGAAGCCTTGATAAATTTTGCCAGTGCTTCTACATTTTCTTTGCTTTCAATGTGAAGAGACCCATAGATTAAATAGAGGCTGGCAAGCTGCGAGCTGGATCCGATTTTTCTTTCAATAACATCGTTGAGGATTCCGCGTGCCTCTTCATTCATGTGCTCTGTCCAGACGGCCCGTGCATAATTGATTTTAGCATCGACCCAGGCTTCCTGCAGCTTGGAATTTTCGGGAGATTCCTCGAGAAGCTGTCTTAAATACAATTCCATCTCGCCGGTTTTTTCTAAAAACAATTTCAAATTGCGAGCAACTTTAAAAGAATTACGATACGAATTGTAAGCTTTGATTTTTTCTTCAAGCATATGATCACCATTTATAATTTCCAGATAAAGATCGCGTGCTTTTTCAAACAACCTGTTGCCTTCAAAATCTTTTGCAACAGAATAAATGTTTTCTTTAGTTACAATTTTGAAATTCATTGCACTAATTTCCGTCAGCTTCTGGAAATACTTTTCTTTCTTATCCGATATATTAAGTTTTTGAGCAATGAAAATGGCATTTTTCAAAAGCTTAATTTTTTCTGATTGTGATGGCCGGTATGTGACAAGTTCATAAGAAAAATCGGCTATGAATTCATCAATTGAAAATTTTTCTGCAAGTTGCAGGGAAATTTCCAGATAATTTTCTTTTAAATAACTTGCAATCACAGTTTCTTTCCACAAGCTTTTCAGCTCATGAGCGGAGTACGAACAGTCGTTCAATGTATGGACTAAAGCGGTTTGATTGAGGGGAAAAGACTCATTGTCAGAAAGGTTGCTAAAGTGTTTGCATGCACTCTTTTTGTTTCCGTCTGCTTCAAACTTCATTGCCAGAAGATATTTGCGTGCCATCTCTTCAGCAGCAGAATCACCCTTCAAACCAGCACTTCCAAGGCTTACCTCGCCTTTTATAGCACTTAAGCGCTCATAACTTGGAGCTGGCAGGGAATTAATGGGCTTCGAAGAGCAGCCAGTCAGTAGGAGAAGTGTGATTAGTATTTTTTTCATGGGAGCCCTTTAAGCTTTGATTATTTAACTAATTTGTACTATCAAGAACAAGTCTTATATATTCAGCTTTAACTTGGGTACACAGATGGATCTGACAACGAAATTATTTAACGACAAAACAGTTTTTTTTACGTCACTGGGTTGTTCGAAAAACTTAGTCGACTCACAAGTCATGCTAGGATACTTGGGCCTTGATGGTTATTCAATTGCAGAAGAGCCTTCAGATGCAGAAGTTATCATCGTCAACACATGTTCATTCATTGAAGCTTCAAAAAAAGAGTCAGTTGATACAATTTTAGAAATGGCCGATTTTAAAGATCCAGAAAACGGGCGTTGTAAGGCGTTGGTTATTTCTGGATGTATGGCACAAAGATACGCTCAGCAACTGGAAGAAGAGATTCCAGAAGCAGATTTAATTATCGGAACAGGAGAGTATAACAAAATTACTCTACTACTTCGCGCGATGGAAGACGGAAAATTAGAAAAAAAATCTTTCGTTGAAATCCCGATGTTCATTCACACAGAATATGATCCACGTCTAAATACTTCTCCTTTTTATACAGCATGGTTAAAAATTTCCGAGGGCTGCAATCGCAATTGTACATTTTGTATTATTCCGAAGCTTCGCGGAAAACTGAGATCGAGATCAGTTGAGTCGCTTGTAAACGAAGCTACGAATTTAGCATCTACAGGGGTACGAGAGCTTAACCTCATCTCTCAGGACTTGTCAGACTATGGTGTTGATCTTGACGAGAACAACAAACTTGCCAATCTTCTTTCAGGACTGGAAACAGTTGTCGGCATCGACTGGATCAGATTATTTTATTTTTATCCGGATGAACTTACTGATGAAGTTATCGAGAAAATGGCAACGTCAGAAAAAATCTGCAAGTATCTAGATATGCCGGTTCAGCATTTCTCTTCAAACGTTTTAAAACGTATGAATAGAAAAATCACAGGTGAAAAAATTCACGAGAGAATTGAAAAAATCAGAGCAAGAATTCCTGGCATCGTTTTAAGAACGTCGATCATCGTCGGTTTCCCTGGAGAAACTGAAGAAGATTTCGAGCTGCTTCTTGAAGGAATTAAAAAAGCACGTTTTAATCACCTGGGCATTTTCAGATACTCAGATGAAGAAGGAACACCTGCTTTCAAGCTTCAACCGAAGATTTCACAGGACGTTATTGATGAGCGTTTTGACAGACTTTACGAAGCCCAAAGGGAGATTGTGAGAGAGCTTAACTCTGAATTCCTTGGCAAGGTCATTCCGGTCCTTATAGAAGGCGAGCACGAAGAAACTGAGTTGTTAATTGAGGCCCGCCACTTTGGGCAAGCGCCTGATATTGATGGTAAGGTTCTTATCAATGATTTAAGCGGTCGAAAAGTAGAAATCGGTGATCTCGTTCATGTCGAGATCACCGATGTTTTAGATTATGATTTAGTCGGAAGAGTCGTTACTATAGTTTAGACTTAGGGAACGGATACTGAACACCCGCACCTTTCACACCACAACTACCCCCTGTATAATTTGCTCCTGCAGGTGTCCAAGTGCCGGCATTCGAAACACAGCTATATTCGGTTGAAAAAGAGGGGTTGTCACAGGATCCTAAGTCAGTATAGTCGTTATCCCAATCATCATGATTATTGTAAGGATAGTCGAACGAATCTGCACTCGAGTTATCCATAAAGCTACCGCCAGGATTTATCAAATCAATACCGTTATTAATTTTGAAATTTCTATCCCAATCGCGAACGATTAATCTGATTCGTGCTTTTATCTGGCTGGCAGCATTTAAACAGTTCACAACATAATATGGACTAGTTTTTCCAAAAGGAGCTGTAAGTTCTGATGTTCCTGCGGCGACACTTGCCCATGTATTAACGTCAGCATTTGAAGCCGTACATAAGTTTACTTTGGTGAAGTTTGCCACTCGCATATTACTTCTGTCACCATGATCGATTGGCGCAGTTAGAGACCAAGTTTGGTTGAATCCATTTGGAGATTGATAAATTTTCGATCTGGATCCAGATGTAAGTTCAGCATCGCTAAACAAGTCTTTAACTGGACCAGCAATACAATTAATTTTTTTACCACCGCATTCTACGAATACTGGAGTTGTACTTACTTGTACACATACAGGACTTGGAGATGTATCCAGTGCCCAAACCTCATTGTTGTATTGTAAATGACCTTCGTCACAGTTTGGTGCATTGGGATTTGCAACAGTCGAGTAATTTCCATCACACTGAAATGGTTTTGGAATAGTTCCTACTGTAGTTGTATTACACCCTGATCTTACGGCCGCTATTACTGGATAAGCTATACTTGTGTTAATAGACAGACTGGGCCTGTGACTCCATAAATAATAAGGCTGATATGTGATGTACTGGCAAACACCAGCACCAACTAATGCTTGAAGTTTAATTGCATTAAAATTTAAATCTTCTTCTTCAGCTTCCAGATTACATCTGATATCGAGACCGCCAACATTATTGATAATGTCACTTCCATTGATTCTACATTTTCTATCGACCTGGGTATCACCAACTTTATGCATTAGGAATGAAGGTGCACCAGAAATTTCCTTTAGAGTTAGGTAGTCACGAACTTCTAGAGAAAAGGTATGAGTCGTCTGTCCTGTAAAGTTTGTCGCGCTTAAAAGGAAATCTTTTTTAGCAGTAATAGTAGTAGGTGTTCCTGAAATTTTACCAGTTTTAGTATTGAGATTAAGACCCGCCGGAAGGGCCGGGACAATTGAGTAAATTACGTTTGTTGTTGAAATTGAAGTATTTAATGAAAGTGGCTTTCTTGCCTCCGCAATAATATGAATGTCGTGAGTAACTGAGTTAATATTTTGCAACGTAATACCAGCAGTATTTGTAAATTCATCATTGTAAAGACGATCATCCTTTCTAAAAAGATTTACACCAGGAGCATGAGAAATATCACTCACTGAAATTGTCGCAGCTGGAGCAACACCATCAACTTTATTATAGGTATACCCACCGGCCTGAGTCGCAGTAAATGCAGGGCTGGCCGTCGATGTAACATCTTTTCCTACAAGGAAGTTTGTTGCATTCGTTAGACCCATTTTTATCGTACTAGAATCAATCTCAACAATTGTTAATCCTGAAGCTCCAGAAAGAGTGTCACCTTGATAAAAAGTTTTTGCAGAAGCTACACCCGTTGCAGCTTGAGTAAGGTGTCGCACATATAAAGTGTCATTCGAAACATTTTTATAAATCCCAGAAATGATTGCCTGAGCTCCAACGTTAGTTCCAACGACTGTCGTAACATAAGATGGACCCCAAACACCGTTGGGCTCTTCACAAGTATTCTGTGTTGTATAAATTAAGTTTGTACATTGACCATCAACTACACCGTCACCATTTGCATCGACACCAGCTGATTCATCCCAAATTTCTCGAGGCTCTTCACAAGTATCCTGAGTTAAGAAAAGTGGAGCTGAGCATGAACCAAGTGAAAAGTTTGTGCTCGTGTTACTTAGTTTTAATCCTAAATTGTAATATACGGGTCCTGTAGACCATACTGAACCTGCAAGCTCACAGGCATCTTGACTTGAATAATTGTTATTAACGCATGATTTATCTGGAATGATGTATGCCTTTTCACTATAGAAAGCACTAGTACCACTATCTAAACTAGCTCCAGCAAGAAAAGATCCTTCAGAAGTATCAACTGACATTTGGTGCTGGTTAGAGAAAATTTTCAAAATTTTTCCTACTGGTGCTGAAGCCATCGGTGGAACAATTTGTTGAAAAAGCGTTTCACCTTCAGTGAAAAATGCTGTTGTACTAACTGTAATAATTTGTTTTGCCGACAGACTTAAATCTGCAGGCGCATTTGAAGCAGAAATTCTCATGCTTGTTGTTTGAGAGTCAACCGGATTTGAAGCCGTAATCGCATATGCTGTAGTAGTTAATGGTGCTAAAAACTTTCCTGTGATAACGCCAGTCTGAGGATTCATGGTAAGTCCTGCAGGGAGTTTAGGCGTAACTGTAAAGATAGTTCCATTGTCAGGTTTAATCAATGATATTGGAGCGATCGGTTTAATCGCTGTCAAAGAGTTTATTAAATATGCATTGATAGGAGGACTCGTCATAGTGAATTTAGATTGGTAAAATTGACGATCATTATCCATCGTTGGGGCAATGCCAAATGAAAATTGAGATGTTTCATCAATGGCCGTAATAGTTGTTTTAACCGAAGTAAATGGATAAACGTTATCGATAGCATCTGTTTTCGTGAAATAGATTTCACCATCAGAAATATTTTCAACATAGATCACGTTCGTGTTACTGGTATCTTTTTTAAACACTTTCCCGATTTTCACGCTACCAGAAGTAGTAATGTATTTTCCTGCTGCAAAAGTAGATGCATCAGCAAGAGTCATTTTAATTAATCTTCTTACACCAATTGTAAACTGAGAACTATCGACAAAATTTGCGACACCTAGAGTTCCGTTTGCGGCAGCAATAATATTAGTGTTTGAGTATGTGCTGGCAGTTATTGAGGGAAGAGTTCTGACTGGAGTAATGGCATCTAAAAGTGGTGAGCTTGCAACCGGAAGTAATAATTTATCAGATTGATTGTAGATTAGTTTGGCATTGATAGCATATGTTCCAATTTCAATTGTCGCATAAATTTTATAAGTATTTCCTAAAGCATCTCTATAGCGTAATTCAATTTTGTAAGGAATTTGAGAGCCGACTCCGAACCATTTGTTAGTCCCAGCTGTACAGCTTGCAGAAGTGTTATATTGAAAGTCCGTATTGCTACAAGTCGATGTTCCACTGTTCCAGATTAGGGCAGCAGTCTCACAAGATGTTTGTGATGTGTAAGCTGGGTTTGAGCAAAATGCGGTTACAACGGATTTGTTTACGCTTGGGTTTCCAGAAATTGAACATGTTGATGACTTTAATAATAATCCAGCAGGTAATGCAACTGTTTGAGCATTACCAGTTGTTACAACTGAGCAACCCAAAAGAAATATTCCGGCAGTATTCGTAGATATTGAACCGTCAATATTTGGGTTAATATCACTTATGGATGTTGTTATACTTGAAGCAAAAGAATATTTTTTATTTTTAACACCCATGAAGAAATATGTCGGGGCTGTAAAATTAGCAATGGCGCCGGTATTATCGACAACTGGTCCTGTCGGTTCAGCGACCCCTCCTACAGTAGTAGTTGATGCCGCCTTTTTAGGTGCATCCTTCTTAAACTTGGTTAAGCTGTCAGGCATACAACCAGTCAGAAGCAGGGTGATAATAAAGGGAGCTATAAGTTTTGTATTAAACGTTTTCATATCTCTATTATCGTGAAAATCAGGATAATATTTAGCATTCGAAGAAATTAAAATGATTTCCATCAGTTATTAAAATCAGATCATATATATCAACCATTTAAATGCATCAAAAAGTGGGCAC
>JACMRS010000172.1 GCA_014376345.1 Bacteroidia bacterium
CCACTTTTGAAAGAACTTTAATAAGTGGAAACAGCAGATTTGATCAATACTTTTATCAAAACAATAAAAATGCATTGTCTTCAGATGAAATTAATGGTTATAATCTTTTTATAAGTAACAAAACAAACTGTTCTCAGTGTCATTCAGGATTTAATTTTTCTAATTATTCCTTTGAAAACAATGGTTTATATGAAAATTATGCAGACAGTGGTCGTATGCGCTTAACTAATCAGGAAAGTGATAGGGGTTTGTTTAAAGTGCCTTCACTCCGCAACATAGAATTTACAGCTCCATATATGCATGATGGTTCATTTCAAACATTAGAACAAATAATTGAAAACTATAATAATGGCGGTAAAAGCTTTAAGAATAAAAGTAAATTGATAGTGCCACTTAATTTGAGCAATCAGGAAAAACACGATTTAATCAGCTTTTTAAAGTCCTTATCAGATTACCAATTTATAAATAATAAAAAATTCAAACAATGAAAAAAATATTAGTTTATACGGCATTTGTTTTTGCTATGATTTCAATATTAATGATAGAATCATGCAAAAAAGATCCTAAAGTAGAAGTAGATATGGATATGCCCTATAATTTAGAATTCGGCGCATTTCCTCAACCATTAATTGCAATTGATAATCCACTAACAGTTGAAGGTGTAAAGTTAGGCAGAATGCTTTTTTATGAAAAAATGCTTTCAAGCAACAATCAAATGAATTGCGCCTCATGCCACAATCAAAAAACAGCCTTTTCAGATACAAACAGACTTTCGATAGGTGTACTTGGATTACCTGGAAAAAGACAGGCAATGAGCGCATTTAATATGGCATGGAACTCTAACGAGTTTTTTTGGGATGGTAGAGCCCATTTACTGCGTGATCAATCTTTAAAGCCGATTCAGGATTCTTTAGAAATGCATGAAACTTTACCCGGTGTAATTGCTAAACTTCAATCAAGTAATAATTATCCTCCCCAATTCAAAAAAGCATTTGGATCAGAAGAAATCACATCTGAAAGAATGTCAAAAGCTTTGGAACAATTCATGAACTCTATAGTTTCATACCGTTCTAAATATGATGATTATCTGGCTGGTGCCGCAACCCTTACTCAGATTGAAGAACGAGGCCGGTTTTTGTTTTTTACAGAATTCAATCCCGCTTTTCCTAATGCATCAGGAGCAGATTGTCAACATTGTCATGGAGGATCTAATTTTGAAAATGACAAATATGCAAATAATGGTTTAGATAACGATGCTGGTATATCTGATATCGGAAGGCAAAAAGTAACAAATAATAACTCTGATAAAGCTAAATTCAAAGTGCCTTCTCTAAGAAATGTTGAACTAACTTTTCCTTATATGCACGATGGACGTTTTAAAACTTTAGAAGAAGTCGTTGAACATTATAATCTGGTGACAAATTCTTCTACTCTTGATGGTTCTTTTCAACAACAATTGCCAAATGGAGGATTAAAACTGACGGCAAATGATAAAGCTGCATTAGTGGCATTTTTAAAAACATTGACTGATTACAAACTAACCACTGACTCAAGGTATTCAAGTCCTTTTTGATAAATATAAAATAGGAATTGAAATCACTTTGCTAATCATTTAATAATTAAACAAAACATTGAAACACACTTATCAAATATCCGGAATGACCTGCAATGGCTGCCGCACACACGTTGAAAATACTTTAAGCGCAGTTGATGGCATTACCAAAGTTGAAGTAAACCTTGAACATAAATCAGCAGTAATTGAAATGGAAAAACATATTTCTTTAGAAATATTAAAATCTGCTTTAGAAAAAGATGGTGGTGTTTACGGTATTGGATTAATGGATGAAAAAATGGAATCTATGCCATTGAAATCGCACATTTCAAAACCCGAAGGCAATGGCAAATATTATTGCCCAATGCATTGCGAGGGGGATAAAATGTATGATAAAGAGGGGAGCTGCCCTGCATGTGGAATGGATCTGGTAAAGCAGGCAAGCACTAATGTAAAAACCCAATACACTTGTCCTATGCATCCTCAAATTGTAGAAGATGCACCTGGAAGCTGCCCCATTTGTGGAATGGATTTGGTGCCAATGGTTCCCGAAGATGGTGAAGATAAAACATACCAAAAACTTCTTAAAAAATTTAAAATTGCAGTTGCTTTTACTTTGCCTTTGTTGATTTTAGTAATGGGTGAAATGATTCCGAATAACCCGATTAACAAATTACTGAATGTTGATTTTAAAAACTGGTTTCAGTTCGCATTGTCATTACCTGTTGTTTTTTACTGTTGTTGGATGTTTTTTAAAAGAGCCTGGGTGTCTTTTAAAACATGGAATCTGAATATGTTCAGTCTTATTGGTGTGGGCGCAGGTGCTGCTTTTATTTTTAGTGTGGTGGCTCTTTTGTTTCCTTCAGTTTTTCCTGATCAGTTTAAAAATGCAGATGGGTCTGTTTATCTTTATTTTGAAGCTGTAACTGTCATACTCACCTTGGTTTTATTAGGTCAGCTTTTAGAAGCTCGGGCACACAGTCAAACCAGTGGCGCTATAAAAGAACTGTTGAAACTGGCACCTACGCAAGCTGTTTTGGTAGAAAATGGCATTGAAAAAACAATTTCAATTCACGATATTAAAGTTGGTGATTTATTAAGAGTTAAACCGGGTGATAAAATTCCGGTTGATGGCAGTATTACCGAAGGCAGCAGCAATGTTGATGAAAGTATGATAACAGGTGAACCTGTTCCGGTAGAGAAAAAGGTGAATGACAAAGTAAGTTCTGCAACTATTAATGGTAACAAATCTTTTGTCATGAAAGCAGAAAAAGTGGGTGATGAAACTTTACTTGCTCAGATTATTAAAATGGTAAATGATGCAAGCAGAAGTAAGGCCCCAATACAAAAGCTGGCAGACAAGATTTCTAAATTTTTCGTACCCACCGTAATTATTGTTTCTGTAATTACATTTTTTGTCTGGAAGTTTTTGGGACCTGAACCTTCTTATGTTTACGCTTTTGTAAATGCTTTGGCTGTGCTGATTATCGCTTGTCCATGTGCTTTAGGACTAGCAACACCAATGAGTGTGATGGTTGGTGTTGGAAAAGGTGCCCAAAATGGTGTTCTTATTAAAAATGCAGAAGCTTTAGAAA
>JACMRS010000173.1 GCA_014376345.1 Bacteroidia bacterium
TTCCTATTTAATCAGAATACATTGATAATATTTGATGATCTTTATTCATCACCTAAAAATATCAAATATAAGCTTGTGAAATTAAACTAATAATGAATCTAAAAACTACCTTATTGATATTGCTTTCAGCATGTTTTACATCTGCATTTTCACAGCAGGATTCTGCTATTAAACTTATAGATCTCAATCATTATTTTGATAGTGCAGTGAGGTTACACAGTATTGATCCCGGTTGTCCTGCAATATTTTCAGGGCAGCAAATTGTAACGCACACTGCTTATAATTTGTCTTACAATGAACTTCATGAACAGGCTTCGTGGGTTTGTTACGAACTGACTAAAGATGAAACTATCAAAGTGGCAAACCGAACTGATAATTTCAGGGTAGATCCTTTGGTTAATACCGGTTCTGCAGATAATAAAGATTATAGTAAATCGGGCTATGATCGCGGACACCTTGCACCTGCGGGAGATATGTCCTGGTCGGAAATCACCATGTCCGAATCTTTTTATTTTAGTAATATGAGTCCGCAACTTCCGGGCTTCAATCGCGGTATCTGGAAATCTCTCGAAGAAAAAGTACGCGACTGGGCTATAGAATATGAATCACTTTATATTGTAACCGGACCGGTTTTAAAACCCGGACTTAAAACAATAGGGGAGAACAAAGTTTCTGTACCCGACTATTATTATAAAGTGCTTCTTGATTTAACCGGTCCTGAAATAAAAGGTATAGGATTTATTATGCCCAATGCTTCATCAGCAATGCCGCTTCAGAGCTTTGCAGTGAGTATTGACAGCGTTGAAAAATTTACAGGAATTAATTTTTATTCAAATCTTTCAGATGATTTGCAGAAAGTTGAAGAGACTTTGTGCATTACTTGCTGGGACTGGTATGGCAACAGAGAGCAGGTTTCAAATGAAACTATTCCATCTTTAGACAGCATAAAGTACATAAAAGAAATGCCATATTCGGGAAGTATGGAGAATATTTGCGGCGACCCGCTTTTCTGGAGAATTGTTGTTCAGAATAAAGACAATATTGAAGCACTCATAAAACTTCTTGATAAAACAACCATGACAAAAGCTGTTGTTCTGGAGTTTGGTGGCTATTATACTGTAGGCGACATTGCCTACAGTGCCATTAGCGAGCTCATAGCGGGCATTCCGGCTTACAAACTACTGGGAGCAAGCAAAAGTAAAAGTTGTGGCTATTGCGTGTATTGGAATCAGTTGCGTCAGAGTTCAGCCAACCGTAAAAAATTCAAGACTTCTGTAAATTCATGGTATCAAACCAATGCGCCGTTATTGGGATGGGTTAAGAGTAAAAAGCTTCTGACTTGTGATTGCAAAGATTTTCCCCATCCAAATGGCGGTCATTTTGCAATTAAAAAATAGTGCAGAGTTTATGTTTTGTTAGAATTATCTGTTTGTTTTATCACTTCTCACTGTTTCGAAATACTAAAATTTTTATTAGCACCTTTTTAATTAGAAGTGTCGTTCCAGCTTTTGAGAAACCATTTTCCATTTAGCTTTTCAAAAAAAACATCAATACAAATTCCATTGTCGACGCCTCTAACTTCAACAACTGAATTATTTCCATTGATTTTTATTTTTTGAGAATATCTGTCATACTTTTTTGTCAGAGCATCTTTTGGATATTCAAAGTCAAGTTTGGTATATTCTGTTTTCAAAATAGTTTTTTCAACCGACTGAAGCATGTTGTTATCATCAATTTCTTTGACTTTTAACGGGAAATTTACACGACTAACCTGGAATGCAGAATCTTTACTAAAATAATCAAGGAAATCTTTGAAATTGCTATCAACATTTTCAGGAATCTTGAATTCAACAAAATCCTTTTTACTTTCAACTGATTTTTCAGTATCCCCTTTTCGTGTTTCAGATCTGCATCCTAAAATAGCTAAAACTGGAATTAAATATAAATAGGAACTTAATGTTTTCATAGGTAAAAATTTACTTTTATAGTTTAATTTTAACCGTTTTCTTTTTCATTAAAATCAACAGTCCATTCAATACCATATTTGTCTCTGAACATGCCAAAATAGTTACCCCACGTGCCGTCAACCATTGGACATTCAACAGAACCGCCTTCAGACAGACCATAGAACAACTTGTCCGCTTCAACACGACTGTCGGCAGTAATAGAAATTTTAGACCTGTTTTCATTTTCATTAACCTTACCCATTCTTTCTGGAATGTCGTTGGCTATTAAAACATTTTTACCAATAGGCAAAGTGATTTTCATTATTTTATCTGCTTCATTTTCATCTACAGGAAATTCCTCAGATGACAAATCTTTGAAACGTAAAACCGTTGTGAATTCACCACCGAATACAGATTTGTAAAAATTGAATGCTTCTTCTGCATTGCCATTAAAGTTGATATAAGGATTGATTTGTGCCATGCTGTTTTATTTTATTTGATTAGAATTTAATTTATTATATGAAATGTAAGAAGCTATTAACAAGCCCAAAAATGCTAAAGGAAACAATGCCAGAGGATTTAAATCATCTACTGCAATATTACTGATTATTGCAAAAATGAAATTAAATGCAAAACCTGCATAAGCCCACTCTTTAATTCTTTTTGATACCTGAGGGATGATTAAACTAAATGTACCCAAAACTTTAAATACGACTAATGCATTTCCAAAATATTCAGGGTAACCCAAATGCCTTATACCTTCTTTTGCAAGTTCCGATTGAGAAGTAAATAAGGGAATGAGTCCTTCCATTATGAAGATTATTCCGGTAGTTATCCAGAAAATAATTTTTTGATTTTTCATAATGTATTTTTTATTGTTGTGGTGGAAATTTAGTGATATCCATATAGAAAATTTCCCAGGTATGTCCATCAAAATCTTCTTTGTTACGTTGTTGCATAAATCCATAATCTTTCATTTCCGTTGGTTCTGTACCACCTGCTTTTAGTCCTTTTTCTACCATTGTATTAACAGCTTCAATATTTTCCATTGAAACTGAAAATAAACCTGCCAGAGTTTTTTTAGTATCAGCAATGGGTTTAGTTGCAAATGATGAAAATTTATCGTGACTCAAAAGCATTACAAAAATGCTCTCACTCCACACCATACATTTTCCTGATTCATCAGAGAACTGGGGATTGTTTGAAAATCCTAATGCAGTATAAAATTCCATTGACTTGTCAACGTCACTCACTGCTAAATTGATAAAAATTTGTTTGTTCATATTGTTGTTTTTAGTTGTTTTTTATTGATTGTTTTGTAAAATTAAGTATCCATTGATTGCCATATTTATCAGTAAGGTCACCAATAATAGCTCCCCAGAAAGTATTTTCTAAAGGATGAATGGAATTTCCTCCCGCTGAAAGATTGTCATATAAACTTTTAATTTCATTGTCACTTTCACAGTCAAGCATTATCGAAATATTATTGCCTTTAATACGGCCGGTTTGTGGCGTCATATCTGTTGCCATAATTACCAGATTGCCAATAGTTAAAGTTGAATGTAAAATACAATCTTTCATTTTTTCGGGCATTTGTTCTGATAGCGGTGATTCTCCGATGGTTTGAAAAATGAGTTCACCACCCAGACATTCTTTATAAAATTGCATTGCTTCACGACAATTGCCATTAAAAGTCAGATATGAATTGATGTTTTTCAAATCAGGCGTTTTCCAAAGTTGCAATATCCATCTTTTTCATTTTCATGAATGCATTAGTAACCTGCTGTGCCTTTTCAGGATTACTCATTAACTTTCCTAAAATTTGCGGAACCACCTGCCAAGAGACACCAAACTTGTCTTTACACCAGCCGCATTGACTTTCCTTGCCTCCATCAGCAATAAGTTTGTACCAGTAATGGTCTATTTCTTCCTGGTCTTTGCATTCAATTACAAATGAAACAGCTTCAGAATGTTTAAACATTGGTCCACCGTTTAAGCCCATAAATTTTACTCCGTTTAATTCGAAAATTACTACCATCGGATTCTCTGAATTTATTTTTGAATCCGGGAATACTGAACAATAAAATTCAGCTGCTTCTTTTGCTTGGTTGTCAAACCATAAGCAAGGAAA
>JACMRS010000174.1 GCA_014376345.1 Bacteroidia bacterium
AACCCATTGATTTAAGCTCTTCAAGTATTTCGTTGTTCACTGTTAAAGCTTCAAGCTGGTGCTGAGCATAAAATGATTTTACAACATTATAACCTTCAATAACCTCACCACTGCTTGGACTTTCACTTTTATCAACCAATCGCAGAAGAGTTGATTTTCCTTTTCCGTTGGCACCGATTAATGCAATTTTATCACCTCTTAATATCTGAGCATCTGCATGAGAAAGAATTACGTTGTCACCATAACTTTTGCTGACATCTTTAATCTCAATCAACACTTTTCCTGAAGGCTGTTTTACTTTGAAACGCAGGTTCATTACAACCTCATCATTCTGAACTTCCTCAACACGTTCAAGCTTTTCAAGTTGTTTCTGTTTACTTTGTGCAAGCGTTGCTTTACTGGCTTTAGCTTTAAAACGTTCTATAAACCTTTCCTGCTGCTTAATATATTGCTGCTGGTTTTCAAATGCACGGCCCTGCAGCTCATCACGTTCTTTTTTAGCTTCAACAAAAAAAGTGTAATTGCCACTGTACTGATAAATCTTTTTATTGGCAACCTCAACTGTTTTGGTAACCATTTTATCAAGAAACAACCTGTCGTGAGAAACAATAATAACTGTACCTTCATACGACTGAAGATACTCTTCAATCCACTCAATACTCGGTAAGTCCAGGTGATTCGTAGGCTCATCCAGAAGCAATAATTTAGGATTCTGAAGTAAAAGCTTTGCAAGCATCACACGCATACGCCATCCTCCCGAAAATTCTCTTAACGGACGTTTCAGGTCGGCTGTTTTAAATCCTAAACCTTCCAGTATTTCTTCAGTTTTATATTGAATATTATAACCGTCAAGTGCTTCAAATTTTTCCTGTTTATCGCCAAGAGCATTCAAAACAAGATCCGAATGGTCGAACTCAAGTCTTTCTATCAGCTCATCAATTTCAATCTGAATTTTAAGAGCTTCATCAAATGCCTGAAGAGCAACATGGTAAATGCTTTCATCACTTTCGTAACTAAGCAGATCTTGATTAAGAAAACCGATTGTACAGTCTTTGGCGCGGGATACATTGCCTTCTGAAGGTGTGTATTCGCCGGTGATAACGCGCAATAAAGTAGATTTGCCGGTACCGTTTTGTCCTACCAGACCGATGCGTTCGCCCGGTTTAATGTGCCAGTCAGAATTCTGATAAAGGTAACGACCTCCGAAGTCAAAAGAAATATTATTTAATGAGAGCATTTTACAGATTGATTTATTACTGCCGTACTTACAGCAGAAAAGTTAATATGAGGAAGGTATAGCATCGAGGTGTATTCAACAAAAAAGCCGATGGTAAGATCGGCTGTAACTTTATACAAGTTAGAAATTTAAACCCAGTCAAGGCCCATAACAAGTCCACCAACTGTAGTTGGAAGCGCTAGCCAGAACACTTCAGGCTTGAACATAAATAGTAAAGTAAGTGCTATTGCTGATACTACAAAAAGCATCCATCCTTTTTTCTGAAGGTTTTTGGTTTCTACTGATTTTGTCTGTTGATTCATAACAGGTGCAAAAATACAAAATCTCAAATAGATATAAAAATAAAAGTTTGATGCTATTTTGCACCCCTGATGAATCTCCGTCAACGAAATCTGTTTTTAATGCTGATAGCCGCAATTTTGCTGCTATTTGTGGCAGATATCGTAACCGGTCCTGTGAGTTTAAAAGTGAGTGAAGTGTTCAAAGCATTGTTTTCTAGTGGCGAAAATGCTCAAAATATCATTGTAAACCAGTTTCGACTGCCAAAAGCAATAACCGCATTTTGGGCTGGTATCGGACTTTCACTCAGCGGACTCCTTCTTCAAACCTTATTTCGCAACCCACTTGCCGGTCCTTATGTGCTTGGAGTGAGCTCTGGCGCCAGTCTTGGTGTTAGTCTGGTGCTTCTTACAGGAACTTTTCTGCCTTATTCTATTGCCGAATATCTCAACCATTCTATTAGTATCACACTGGCAGCTGCAATTGGTGCTGGCTTGGTATTGCTGGTAATCTGGGCAGCTTCTATTAGAATCGGCAATCAGTTTACGGTACTTATTTTAGGTATGATGGTAGGGCAGATTTTATCAGCTTTGCAGGGAAGTCTCAATTATTTCAGTAGGTCGGAGAGTCTGAAAGATTTTATTGTGTGGGGATTGGGAAGTTACAGCAACGTTTCAGGATTAGCACTCTGGCTGTTTGCAGGCGCTTGTCTTGCAGGTGGAATTTATGCTTTCAGGAATTACAGGCAGTACAATCTTTTTCTTTTGGGAAATGATTATGCAAGAAGTCTGGGCTTAAATATCAGAAAATTCAGAACCACAAATATTGTGCTTACAGGAATTATTGCTGGCGCGATTACAGCGTTTTGCGGTCCCGTTGCTTTTTTGGGAATGAGTGTACCTCACATTGCCCGAATGCTTTTTAAAACTTCTGATCATAAGTTTTTAATTCCCGCTACCTGTCTTTGCGGAGCAGCACTGTCATTGATCTGCGATATTCTGACACAACTTCCATTTACAGACAAAGTATTGCCGATTAATGTGATCAGTTCTTTAGTTGGCGGACCAATTGTAATCTGGATTATCCTCACACGTAAATCACATTCCGAAAACTTATGAGTAAGATAGCATTACATACTCATAATCTAAGTATTGGCCATAAAGGCAAAGCAGTTGTTGAAAATGTCAATTTAGAAGCAAAGCAGGGAGAATTTATTTGCCTTACAGGAAGAAACGGCACAGGGAAAAGTACGCTTTTAAAAACACTTTCCGGATTGATAGAACCTGTTTCTGGAGATGTTTTTATTGGAAATGTTAAATTAACTGATCTGAGTTC
>JACMRS010000175.1 GCA_014376345.1 Bacteroidia bacterium
AATATACAAATGCATAATAGATGAGAAGTTCCAATGCTTCAAAATCAATCCAATCTTGTATAAGCGTATAGAGAGAACATTCCAAGGTTTGAATAGTTGGTAGTTATTTGTTATTTATCATTGAGTGATTGGATTTGCCAGAGGCGAACTAAATCACTAATTCTGTAAGCTTTATTTCTGTTTTTATCTAAAACGAACTTCGTGTAATATGTTAGGTGATGATATTTGTCAACTACTTAGTTCCGACTGCGTAGTCAGTTAATTGATCTTGGGTCACTCCAAAAGGCCAAACGGTTAAAGCTACCATGCCTATTTGATTACCATGCTCATAGGTTAAAAATGTTTTGTAATAATAAACATTCCCATCTGCAGCATCTGTAATGGTATGAATACTGTTGCTTGGATCATATCTTGCAATGGTAACTATCGCATAATGGTTGTCTTTTTCTTTGAGTGCTTTTTCAATCACATCATAAGGAACCACTCTTACAGCGTAAGGATAGAGAGTGGATAGATTTACTTTTTTAAGTTTATAAGAAAGATCACGGCTATCAATCAATAATATTTTAGTTTTAAGCCGGTCGGCTCTTTGATAGGTTTCTTTATGAAATTGATTGATGCTACGTTCTGGAACTAAAAGATAATTCAATGTAAACTGCATTTCCTGAATCGCATTGATCAAATCACCTTCTGAAGGATAAGCGATAGGTAAAGGAATTTCGATGGCCTTTTTAGGAAGATCAATAACTAAACTGCCGATGGTTAAATTTTCAATGGCGCTTCTGGCTTCGTTGTCATAAATTAATGTGCCATCTTTTTTCTTCCAGGTAAATGGCGCTGGTCTTTCAATTTTATTGTCAGAATACATCCAATTGCCGCTTATTCCAGAGTCTTCAAAGTGGAGCAGAGCATATTTATCTTTTTCTGTCTTCATTAATTTTTGAGCTTGCTTCAATGGCAGGTATTGTATGTTGTTACTGAATTTCCAGCAATCCGTTACCGCATTTTTTAAAGCTTGATTTTTACCTTCTATGGATACATAATAACCTTCTATATTTTTAGGTTGATCTTGAAACAGCAACAGGTCATCTGGATTGGCCTCTGCGAGCCCGACAAGCAGTATGCGATTTTGTATGGCTAACGCAGAAGCAGCGTTGCTACTTACATATTGCGCCTGAAGAGTAGAAAAATAGAATAAGCTAAAGAATAAATAAAGTGCTGACTTTTTCATAGGTGTTTAAAAAAATAAAAATTCCGGTTAAATTATTTTGCAATAATTATAAATTCCACGCGACGGTTTAGTTTTCTGGTTTCTTCCGTCGCGTTGTTGGCTATCGGTTTTGATCCACCATATCCTTTTCCTGAAAGTCGTTTCGCAGAAATATTTTTGCTCATCAAATAATTTTTGATAGTGACTACTCGGTCTTCTGAAAGTTTTAAATTCAATGCTACATCTCCAACGTTATCGGTATGACCCGATAGCTCGATTTTTAAATCTGGATTATCTGTCAGTACTTTTACGAGTCGGTCTAATTCTGAAAAACTGTCTGGTAATAATTCCGCTTTGCTCCTGACGAAAAAAACATTGTTCAACGCAATGGTTTTACCAATTTCAAAAGGTGAGAGGTAAAGGTCTCTTTCTATTTCCGC
>JACMRS010000176.1 GCA_014376345.1 Bacteroidia bacterium
AAACTTTTATCTTACATGCCTCAGAATTGTGAGGAGAAAGCACCTTCAACTGCTTACAATCATGGAGGAAACGAAATCAGGACCCAATTAGAAAATATTGTTCCGGATAACTCTAACCAACCGTATGATATGCGTGAAGTAATAGATGGTGTTGTAGATGAGGATTCTTTTTTTGAAGTTCATAAAAATTTCGCTGAAAATATAGTTGTTGGTTTTGCAAGACTTGCTGGAAGAAGTATTGGAATTGTTGCCAATCAACCAGCTTTTCTGGCAGGTGTACTGGATGTGCATTCGTCTCAGAAAGCAGCCAGATTTGTCAGGTTTTGTGATGCTTTCAGTATTCCGCTTCTGGTTTTTGAAGACGTACCCGGTTTTCTGCCGGGAACAGATCAGGAATGGAATGCAATTATAACTAACGGGGCTAAATTGTTGTATGCATTTAGCGAAGCAACAGTTCCCCGAATTACTGTAATTACAAGAAAAGCTTATGGCGGAGCTTATGATGTAATGAACAGCAAGCACATTGGAGCAGATATGAACTTTGCATGGCCAACTGCAGAAATTGCAGTAATGGGTGCAAAGGGAGCAGCAGAAATTATATTTAAAAAAGAAATATCAGGTGCAGCAGATCCTGAACTGGCATGGAAAGAAAAGGAAGCAGAATATGCTGAACTTTTCGCTAATCCTTATAGGGCTGCAGAACGAGGATTTATAGATGAAGTTATTATGCCGGAAGAAACAAGAGTTAAGTTGATTTCTGCATTCAAAATGCTTGAAAATAAGGTAAAGAATCTACCAAGAAAAAAACATGGAAATATCCCGTTATAAAAAATGAAACTAATTTCTGTAATTGTACCGTGCTATAATGAAGAAGAGGTTTTTGAAACTTCTTACAAAAGGCTTACTGAAGTATTAACGTCATTATATCGTTATGATTATGAGTTGATATTTGTAAATGACGGAAGCAAGGATAAAACCATAGAGCTTCTAAAAAATGCAGTATTGAATGATCCCAAAGTTAAAGCAATTAACTTTTCAAGAAATTTTGGACATCAGATAGCAATTACTGCCGGACTTGATAATTGTAAAGGGGATGCTGCAATAGTGATTGATGCAGATTTGCAGGATCCGCCAAAAGCGATAATCGAAATGGTTGAAAAATGGGAGCAGGGCTTTGATGTGGTTTATGGCAAACGTCGTGAACGCGCAGGTGAATCTACGTTCAAATTAGTTACAGCTAAGTGGTTTTATAGATTTATAAACAGGCTTTCTGATGTCGATATACCTCTTGATACCGGTGATTTCAGACTGATGGATAGGAAAGCTCTGGATCAGTTTTTAAGTATGCGTGAGCTTTACCGTTTTGTCAGAGGAATGGTTGCATGGGTAGGTTTTAATCAGACTTTCGTTGAATATGACAGAGATGTCAGATTTGCCGGAACAACCAAATATCCATTGAAAAAAATGCTGAATTTAGCATCTGATGCAATATTATCTTTTTCAAATGTACCACTTAAAATCGCTTCGTTTTTAGGATTTATAACTTCTGCATTTGCTTTTATAGGCATATTATATGCATTGTATATGCGATTATTCACCCATAATTATGAGCCAGGCTGGACAATGCTAATGCTGGCTGTACTGATGATTGGAGGAATAATTTTAATAGTATTGGGAATTATTGGTGGCTACATTGGCCGCATTTACGGCGAAATTAAAAAACGCCCGCTTTATATAATAAATGATAAATTAGGTTTTGACAAGTAATCAAAATATTGCCATAGTTGGCGCAGGTTATACAGGGCTTACAATGGCCTATTATCTTTCAAAAGCAGGCAAAACTGTTTCTGTTTATGAAAAAGCAGCTGAAATAGGCGGACTTGCCGGAACATTTACAGTTGAAGGAGAGCAGCTCGAAAAATTTTACCACCATTGGTTTACCAATGATGCGCATATTATGAATCTGATAAAAGATCTGGGAAAGGAAGAAAATATCCTTATCAGGGAAACAAGAACAGGGATGTACTATGCTAAAAATTTTTTCAGATTGAGTTCACCAATAGATTTATTAAAATTTTCACCACTGCCTTTTTTCAGTAGAATCAGACTCGGTTTTGTTGTTTTGGCTGTACGGATGGTAAAGGACTGGAAAAAACTCGAAGATAAATCAGCAAAAGAATGGCTTTTAGGTATTTGCGGTAAAAAAGGCTATGAAGTAGTTTGGGAGCCACTTTTAACGGGAAAATTCGGAAGATTTGCAGATAAGGTAAGTGCAGTGTGGTTTTGGAATAAACTTAAACTTCGCGGTGGAAGCAGGGGTGAAAAAGGTAAAGAATTTCTTGCATACTACAAAGGCGGATTTGCCAGTTTGGCGCAGTCTATGGTTGATGAAATAATTAAAAATGGCGGCAGTATACATTTGAATAATGGCGCAACAAAAATTTTAACCAAAGACAATAAAAATACATTGGTTCTTGAAAAAGGGAACGAAGTAAATGCAGATAAATTAGTGCTTACCTGTGCGCTTCCTCAAATAGCAGAGATTTTAAAGGAAAGTGTAAACGATGAATACCTTCAATCTTTAAAAAAGATAGAATATATTGGTAATACATGTCTTGTTTTACAGTTGAGTAAAAGCCTTTCAGAAACCTACTGGCTAAATGTTAATGATCCTAATTTTCCTTTTGTGGGAATTATTGAGCATACAAATTTTGAACCGGTTGAAAGTTATAAAGGCCGTCACATTGTTTATCTTTCAAAATACCTTCCTACAGATGAACCGCTTTATAATATGACACCAAAAGAGGTTCTGGATTACGCGCTACCGCATATTAAAAGAATGTTTCCTAAATTTGATGAAAGCTGGATTCTCGATTTTCATGTCTGGAAAGAAAGATATTCTCAACCTGTTGTAGTAAAACATTACAGCAAGCTTATTCCTTCTCAGACAACACCTTTGCCTGATGTTCTTATAAATACTATGGCGCAGATATATCCTGAAGACAGAGGAACAAATTATGCTGTAAGAGAAGGAAAAATAATGGCAGAAAAGATTTTGGCAGGCCAATTTTAAATCAGTGAATTTATAAGAAGACTTAAAAAAGTTAAGTGCCTTGCGAATTTAACGAATAGAAAAGACGCTTTATTTTAACATTATAATTGAAAAAAATGGCAGTAAAACCACTTTTAATTAAGAAAAACATTTTCAAAGAATCTGTTGAGATTATTATAAATCTAAACAATTATTCTGATGCAAAATCGGCAGTACTTTCACGACTATCTGAGTTTGTTGTTAAAGCCACACAGGTTTTCAGAATTACTGTCAGTGTTGTTTCTGATAAAGACAAATGGACAACTGTTTTTGGAACAGATAAAAATATTTCAGATGCGTTAACTAAACAAAAACTTGTAGTAACAAATGCTCATGAAGGGTCACAATCAAAGAGTTTTTTAAAATCGGTTAATAATTCAGAATCAACATATTTCTTTCCATTTTCACTCGAAGGAAAAAGCGATGTTGAGATGGCCTGCAGATTTTTAAACAGTCTTAATAAAACTGATTATTCAATCGCAGATGTCCTTATTGGATCCGGAGACGTTGAGAATCCCTCAAAACCTGTATCAGCCGCAACTAAATATTTTAATGGTGCTGCAGATTTCTGGCACAGATTTTTTACAGGAAAAGAAGGCAAAAACAGCAGATTTAATTTAGCAGTTTATCCCAAAGAGTTGTTAACTGAACGACTTGAAAATATGGGCAATACAAATGCCTTAACAGTAAGCCATTTGCTTACTTCAATTCAACATGAATCAACCTCTTATGTACCACTCGATATTTCCAGCTGCAAGATTACATTTGGAGAAGGTTTTAAAAGCTTTTTTGGGAGTGTCGTTAAAGCAAAATCATTCACAGCATATTATTTTATAAAATCACCAATTGCTTCTTTTAAAGTTAAATCGGGAAATGAAGGAACTGTGTTTTCTAATAATAATCACAAGGCATACAGGCTTGCATTTTTTATAGTTGCAGCATTTGCATTCTGCAGCATGCTTTTTATGAGCAAAGATTTTAATGTAACCTGGGATGAGCCTAATCACAATTCATATTCAAATGACGTAATTGATTATTATGCAACACTTGGTGAAGATACCAGTGTGTTTG
>JACMRS010000177.1 GCA_014376345.1 Bacteroidia bacterium
CCAACACAGAAAAAGTATTAAAGGGGCTAGAGCGAATGGGAATGCACCATGAAGAAAATGCTGAAATAAGGGCTGTATTAAACGCTTGCCAACATGCAGCCATCTGTATGCAACTAATAACTTCTGTGGGAACTTATCGTTTAAATAGCCCTGAGGAATATGTAAAGGTCTATACAGAAGAATATTACCGCATAGATCAATATTACAGAAAGGCGATTTACAGGATGGAGCTTGTTGATGATTCCGAAATTCCTGCCTCTGTTCCTCTGGAAAGATTAGCTATTGAATTAAACAGCCTTTATAATTCATGGTTGGTGAAATTTAACAGGGAATGGCTGGCTTGTTTGCAAACCAAACAATTTAACTATGCTTCATTAGGCTTACCAAAACAATACGATTTTTATAAAAATGAAGTTGCTGCCTTTGAACAGAAAGTAGTCGTATTTATTTCTGATGCCTTGCGTTACGAAGCAGGCATGGAGCTTTTAAATGAAATGCATAACGATCGAAAAAGTGAAGCTGAGATAAAGTTTATGCTGGCATCCATACCATCAAAGACAAGTGTAGGCATGAGTAATTTATTACCGGGCAAACAGCGGGATTTTAATAATGATGAAATTAGAATTGATGGCATACTTACCAATTCGTTGGTAAACAGACAGTCAGTTTTACAAACAGCAAACAGTAAAGCAATCGCAGTTAGTTACGAGCAGGTAGAGCAAAATAACCAGGAACAGAACCGTGAATTATTTAAAGCACCAATTGTGTATATCTACCATAATCATATTGATGCTGTAGGTGATGATCGCAAATCTGAAAGAAGAACTTTTAAAGCTGTAGAAGATGCTTTGGGCGAAATAAAAAGACTGGTAAAAAAAATACACAGCACTTATAATGTGTCAAGAATTTTAATTACTGCTGATCATGGTTTTTTGTACAATGCCCAAACAATTACAGAAGCAGATAAAGAAGATCCATTAGGAGATGAACCTATAATTCAACACAATCGTTTTGGGATATATGATAAAGCGGTAATTCCAAAATTAGGTTATAGCATTCCTTTAAAAGCTACTACCTTATTTAAAGATGACAGGTGGATTGTTATACCTGCAGCAACCAACAGATACAAGAGACAAGGCTCTGGACAGCAATATGTGCATGGTGGTGCAAGTTTACAGGAGTTGATAGTACCGGTTATAGAAAGTGCAAGGAGAAGGGAGGATATAACCAAGAAGGTAAACATTAAGCTGTTGACCACCGATCCTAAAATTATAAGCAGCATTTTAAGAGTAGAAATTTTACAAGAAAATAATGTGAGTCGCCTTGAAAAAGGTAGAACTATTAAAGTCGGTGTTTATAATAATTATGAACTGATTTCTACAGAGCTGGAGAAAACAATAGACTCTGCTTCAGAATTTCCTTCAGAAAGAATTACCATTATTAATTTAAGTATAACAAAACCGGGGTTAAGTCAATCTGCATTAACTTTAAAAGTTTTTGATATTGAAGACAATCTAAATCCCTTGATAGAAAAAACTGTAATAAATAATACACTCATTCAAACTGATTTTTAATGGAACTGCAAGAGAAAATAATTAAATATTTTGAAGGTAAGGTTGTTAGGAAAGACCTGAATGAAAAAGTAAAGGGAAATGCGGTGGTTCCTACCTATGTACTGGAATATTTGCTTGGTCAATATTGTGCAATAGAAGATGAAGCAATATTAGCTGACGGTATTGAAAAAGTAAAGAATGTAATAAAGAATAATTACGTAAGCAAGTCTGATGCTGAAATAGTGAAGTTTAAAATAAGAGAAAATGGATCTCATAAGATTATAGACAGTGTAAAAGTTGTCTTAAATGATACAGCAAATATTTATGAAGCGGAATTTGACAATCTGGGAATCAAACGTGTACCAATTGCTGATAAGATTGTAAAAGAAAATGAAAAATTACTGAGTGGTATCAGCGTATGGTGTATTGTAACTATGGGATATACTCATGCTGCAGACGCTGAGGTACGTTGGCTGATTGAAGAGTTAAAACCAATTCAAATTTCATCTATATCGCTAGATGAATATATTGAAAACAGAAAGAATTTTTCAACTGATGAATGGCTGGATTTACTAATGCATTCAATTGGATTAGATCCTGAGTATTTTAATAGAAGGGGTAAACTAATCCAGATTTCACGCTTAATACCTCACATAGAAAATAACTTCAACTTTATAGAATTAGGCCCTAAAGGGACGGGCAAATCACATGTATTCCAGGAATTGTCTCCACATGGCACTTTGATTTCAGGAGGTGATGTTTCTAAAGCAAAACTATTTGTAAACAATACAGGTAATAAGGTTGGTCTAATAAGTTTTTGGGATGTGATTGCATTAGATGAATTTGAACAAAAGAAAGGAAAGAAAGTAGATGGCGACCTGGTAACAATTATGCAGAATTTTATGGCCAATAAATCTTTCAACAGAGGTGGTGGTCAAACTACTTCAACTGCATCACTGGCTTTTGTAGGTAATACAAAACATACAGTACCCTACATGCTTAAGAACTCGCACTTATTTGAATCCATACCGGAAGCTTACTTAGTGGGTGCATTTTTAGATCGGTTATTTTTATACATCCCGGGGTGGGAAGTAAAAATTTTAAAGAAGTACATGTTTTCTACGAACTATGGGTTTATTGTAGATTATCTCGCTGAAATAATGCGGACAATGCGCAAAGATGATTTCAGTAATATTTTGGATGAATATGTATCGCTGGATGGATCTCTTTCTGCAAGGGACAAAACGGGTGTGCAAAAAACCTTTTCCGGTTTAGCCAAATTAATGTATCCTGATCGTAACATGAAATCTGATGAGGTTTTGGAATTGCTTGATTTTGCGATGGAAGGCAGAAAAAGGGTAAAAGATCAATTGTACATCATTGATGAAACCTTTACTCATGATCCTACAGAATTTAAATACACTGTTAAAGCCTCGGGTATTGAAGTGGCACCCGAGACGCTTGAAAGAATAAATTTCGCTGCCGCAGTTATGGTAAAAGAAGAGGATGAGAGGGATAATTCAAAACCAGATGTTTCCCATGTTTCACAACCATTACTGCCACAGCAAATTTCAATAAAGGATAATCAAACAGGTATCTCTTATAAAAGCCTTTTTGCTAACTACATGAGGGGAGTTACAAAAATAGAAATACAGGATGGATACATTAGAATGCCATACCAATTTAAAAACCTCCTTGAATTTTGTGTGATGCTTGCCCAGGTAAAGCAGCCAGAGGACGAAATATCACTACATGTCATTACAAATAACAGCCCTGAAAGACTGCCCGACAGCGAAATTTCTTTTCAGGAATTGGTTCCTGCAATTGCAGACTTAGGGATAAACTTGACTTATGAATATAAGAACGTGCATGATAGAAGTATAACGACAAATAACGGATGGAAAATAATGCTTGGGCGTGGGCTAGATATTTTTGAACCTCGGGAGGGTAAACTAGATCCGGCGGAGTATTATCAGGAAATGAGAAGTTGTAAAAACTGCGAGATTATTTTTTTGAAATCTGACAAATAATATATTTTGCCTGCATGCAAATGTATAAAGCCACTGCAATTAATTATTAATGAAATTATCAAAATTTAAAAAGAAACATATTTTTTGTATAGAAGGC
>JACMRS010000178.1 GCA_014376345.1 Bacteroidia bacterium
AGTATTCTTGATAAACGTGCCAGAATAGATAACATTTTCAGTAAAAATCTTCAGTTAAAATCTATGCTTGCCGGAGTTGTAATTGGTTGTTTCACTGAAACTGAATTTGCTTTTTTCCTAGAAAACAAATCAGAAATTTCGAAAGAAATCAAAATGCTGACAGTTAAAAGAATTAAGGATGAACTAACAGGCAAAGCACCGATGCTGGAGATTACTCATTAACATTCATCAATATTTTACCTAAACTTAAAAGTACAAACTATCCTTCCTAAAATTAATTTTGACTTAAACTTAATTATTACCGTAATTTGCCGTTGATGAATCATTGGTTAGTGAAGTCAGAACCTTTTAAATACTCTTGGGAGCAATTTAAAAAGGATAAGAAAGCAACCTGGGACGGCGTCCGAAATAATCAGGCCCGCAACAATCTCAGGGAAATGGCAAAAGGCGATTTATGTCTTTTCTATCACAGCAATGAAGGTAAAGAAGTAGTTGGCATTGCAAAGGTTGTTAAAACAGCTTATCAGGATCCTACAACAGAAGATACAAATTGGGTTGTGGTTGATATTACACCTTTTAAAGTTTTGAAAAAATCAGTTACTCTTGAGCAAATGAAATCAGAAAAAAGATTGTCGCAAATGGGATTAATCAGGCAAAGCAGACTCAGTGTGGTGAAACTTTCGGCAGATGAATTTAATGTAGTACTGGAGCTCTCTGAAAACAAATAACTATGGACAGTAAACTCATTTTAAACCACAAACAAATTGAAATAACCATGAAGCGGCTTGCTTATGAGGTTATTGAAAACCACGACGATCTTTCTAAAACAGCATTGGTTGGCATGCAGCCCCGCGGCATATTTGTTGCCAGAATTATCAGAGACCATATCGAATCCATCACAGGATTTAAAAATATTTTATACGGCGAACTGGACATCACTTTCTACAGAGATGATTTCAGAACACACGATACTCCCCTAACCCCTAGTCCAATCAATATTGATTTTGACATGGAAGGAAAAAATGTCATTCTGATTGACGATGTGCTTTATACCGGCCGCTCTGTGCGATCGGCTATGGATGCCCTCATTGATTTCGGCAGACCTGCAAGGGTTGAACTTTTGGCTCTAATCGACAGAAGATACAGTCGTGAAAACCCGGTTTCACCTACGTATGTTGGCAAAGTACTTGACACACGTGGAACAAATGACAAGGTAAAAGTTGAATGGAAAGAAAATAATAATAACGTCTGGCTGAACACTACAAACGAATGAATCAACTATCTGTAAAACATCTGCTTGGTATAAAAGATCTGACGGAAAATGATATCCGCCTTATTTTTGAATCTGCTGATAATTTTAAAAGAATTATTAACAGACCATTGAAAAAAGTGCCATCACTTAGAGATTTTACCGTGGCAAATCTTTTCTTTGAAAATTCAACCAGAACCAGAATTTCATTTGAACTTGCTGAAAAGAGATTGTCTGCAGATATTATCAATTTTTCATCTTCTTCATCTTCAGTTACAAAAGGTGAAACTCTCATAGACACTGTAAAAAACATCCTTTCAATGAAAGTTGATATGGTTGTAATGAGGCATCCCAGTCCTGGTGCCTGCCAGTTTCTTTCACGTCATATAGATGCAAAAATACTGAATGCGGGAGATGGCACTCATGAACACCCTACTCAGGCATTGCTTGATGCTTTTTCAATTAGAGAAAAGCTGGGAGATGTTGGGGGTAAAAAAGTGGTAATCGTTGGTGATATTTTACATAGCAGGGTTGCGCTTTCAAATATTTTCTGCCTGCAGAAACTAGGAGCAGAAGTAATGGTTTGCGGACCAACAACTTTGATTCCCAGACATATTAAGGAACTTGGTGTTAAGGTAGAACACAATTTAAGAAAAGCTTTAGAATGGTGTGATGTGGCAAACATGCTAAGAATACAACTCGAACGCCAGGATATCCGTTATTTCCCTAGTCTTAGAGAATACACTCAGCAATATGGTTTAAACATGGAAATGCTGAACAGTCTGAGTAAAGAAATTATAATAATGCACCCCGGACCAATAAATCGCGGTGTGGAAATAACGAGTGAAGTAGCTGACAGCAGCAATTCCATCATCCTCGATCAGGTTGAAAATGGTGTAGCTATCAGAATGGCTTGTCTGTTTCTTCTTGCAGGTGTAAAATAGGATCTTTTATTTAGGATTTGTCATTTTGAGCGTAATTCTGTTGAAGGTATTCCTTCATTACAGAATGAAGTGAAGAATCTAATTTACAGACTAGAGCAGATTAGTGATTTGATAATTTGTCATTTTGAACAAATTCTGTTGAAGGAATTCCTTCATTATAGAATGAATTTGAGATTTGATTTAGGAAATTTAGATTTAAGAGAAAACTTCACAGTTAATTTAAATGACCAATCAATCCAAACTTCCTTCTACCCCAATTCCAAACAAAGCAAAATCATATTTAACCGGATCAATTGGATCGAATTTTTTCAGTTCATTCGTTAACTGAACTGCCGTTTCCCAATTGCTTTTTTCTGATTTTAAAAGTCCGAGTTTTAAAGCCACTCTCTGAACATGCACATCAAGCGGACACACCAATTGAGATGGTTTTATTTTTGTCCAAAGTCCGAAATCAACACCTGCTTCATCTTTCCTTACCATCCATCTTAAATACATGTTCAATCTTTTACAGGCACTTCCTGCAACAGGGGAAGCAACATGTTTTCCTGTCCGGTGTGGGAAATAATCACAGTCGGTAAATAAGTTTCTGAAACCGGCTAGTCCATTGCCTACATCTGTATCTTTCGGTTTAACATCTTTTGAAAAAGCATTTTCCAGACTTAAATTAGAATTGTAATATCTCTTGAAAAAATCTATGACATACAAGAGGTCATCCTCATTAAAAGTTCTGTGAGCAAATCCTTTAAAACGTTTAAGATCCTTTGACTTATGGTTTAAAATAAATTCGTACGGGTTTCCATCAAACAAATTGATAAGCTTATTGCAGTTATTAATAATCGTTATTCTTTGCCCCCAGGCAAGTATTGCCGCAAAAAATCCCATGATCTCAATATCTTGCAAAACAGTAAACCGGTGTGGAATACCAACAGGATCATTCAAAAGAAATTCTGGATTATTGAATTGTTCGACTTTAATATCGAGCAATTTTTTAATTTCTTTTTTTGTCAAGATATTCTTTAATTATACCTTCGATAAAGCATTGTCAAGATCAGCAATCAGATCTCTGATATCTTCAATTCCGGTGCTCAATCTGATTAATGAATCGTTGAGTCCTGCAAGCATGCGTGTTTCTCTTGGAATAGATGCATGAGTCATAGTTGCAGGATGCCCGCAAAGACTTTCAACACCACCAAGACTTTCAGCCAGACTAAACAAATGAAGTGTTGAAAGTACTTTAACAGCAGCTTCTTTTGAATCATCTTTCAGTTCAAAACTTACCATGCCACCAAAATCAAGCATTTGTGCTTTTGCAACAAGGTGATTTGGATGGGTTTCAAATCCAGGCCAATATACTTTCGATACTTTTGGATGCGATTGCAGATGCAATGCAACTGCTTTGCCGTTTTCACAATGCCTCTGCATTCTCAGATGCAATGTTTTAATTCCTCTTATTGCAAGAAAACAATCCTGTGGACCTGGAGTAGCACCGCAACTATTCTGAATAAAAGTAAGCCTTTCTTTCAAATCATCTTCTTTTCCAACCAAAGCACCAAGAACAACATCACTGTGCCCGGCAAGGTATTTAGTTACAGAATGCATTACCAGATCGGCACCAAGGTCTAATGGATTCTGAAGATAGGGAGATGCAAAAGTATTGTCAACACAAAATACTGCACCCTCAGGTTTTAATGCAGCCAATGCCTTGATATCAATAATTCGAAGCAAAGGATTTGTTGGAGTTTCTGCCCAGATTAATTTTGTTTTGGGTGAAATTTTATTTTTAACATTGGCAACATCAGACATGTCTACAAAATGGAAGACAATTCCGTAAGCTTCAAATATTTTAGTGAATATCCTGAAAGTTCCTCCGTATAAATCATTTGTAGCTATTACCTCATCGCCCGGTTTCATCAACTTCGCCACTGCATCAATAGCACCCATTCCGGTGCTGAAACACAGTCCCCAAGTACCATTTTCAAGTGCTGCAAGATTATCCTGCAAAACAGTTCTTGTTGGGTTGTGGGTTCTTGAATATTCATAACCTTTGTGATCTGCGGGTGATGCCTGAACATAAGTGCTGGTTTGATAAATAGGTGTCATGATTGCTCCGGTGGTTGGATCGGGCTCTATACCTGCGTGAAGTACTTTTGTTGCAAAATGCATTATTTTAATTTTTTTTTCAAAAATACTATAATTATCAACAAGGCTATGCCTGTAAATATTTAATTTATTGACATCTGTTTATGTTCTTACAAAAGAAAAAAGAGTATTTTTGCTGTAATGACGATTTTTAAGTTTTGTGTCGAAAAGAATCAGTTTTCATTTATTGGAACTGAAAAACCCTGCAAATTATATTGCATCTGTTCACCCACCTCAAATTTAAAAGCTTTTTAATAATCCTGTGAACTTAAAAAAAATTCTGCCGCTTTTATTAATTTTAGCTTCATCTGCTTCTTTTGCACAAACAACTATTGTAAAAGGAAGAATTACGGACCTGAAAACCGGTGAACCTATTGCTTATGCAATTGTAGGATTTTCCAGAACCAATATAAAAACTGTAACTGACTTTGAAGGTAATTATGAACTTTTTAAAATTGACTCTTCATTTCAAAACAATGATTACAATCTGATCCAACCACGAGATTCAGCTTTCAACCAAAACGATTCTGTTTTCAATTTGAATGATTCGATGCTAATTCGTGATACAATTATTGACATACCTGATTCGGTTTATGTAATGCAATCCGGTTTTTATATTCAGATGCAGGAAATTGATAAAGGAACTATCAATAACCGCGATTTCAGTTTGATTCAGGAAGAAGTTACAGCTACAGAAGGTGTTGTAATCTCTGCTAAAGTAAATCCGGCAATCAGAATTATTAAACTTGCCCAGGAGAAAAAATCAGAATACAATATTGAAAACGTCAAGGCTTATGAATGTGAAAATTTCAATAAAATTCAGATTGCTGTCAATTATGTTTCTGATGAATTAAAGAGTAAGGGTATTTTCAAGAAATTTGAGAATGAATTTGATACAATATCTTACTTAAGTGAAGAAAGACACAAACAAGTACTTCCGGTTTTTATCTCTGAAAGTATTTCCGATTTTTATTATCAAACCAGTCCTAAAAAACAAAAAGAAGTTATTAAGGCTACTAAAATTAAAGGTGTAGGCGTTGATGATGGCACGTTTTTATCGCAGCTTTTAGGTTCTACTTTTCAGCAGTATAATTTCAATACCAATACGATGGAAATTCTTAATAAAAATTTCGTGTCGCCAATTTCTAATTCATCTTTACTTTATTACAAATATAAAATAGTAGATTTTACTTATCCCGACAGCAGCGGACGTGCGCTTTATCAGATCAGAGTCACTCCTAAAAATCCTCTTGATCTTGTTTTTACCGGCGATATATGGGTTGAAGATTCCAGCTTTGCAATAAAAAGACTTTCGCTTGCAATTACGAATGCTGCCAACCTGAATTTTGTAGAAAAATTAAAAATCACACAAGAACTGATACTTCTGCCTAATGGTTCTTACATGCCGGTTAAAAACCGCGTACTTATTGACATTGCAGAGATTTCTAAAAATGCAGCAGGCATGATTGCCTTATTTTACAGTTCTAATAAAAATGTTATTGTAAATAAAATGCATGAACCTAAATTTTTCGATTACCCGGTTCGTGTAAATTCTGATGCACTTATGA
>JACMRS010000179.1 GCA_014376345.1 Bacteroidia bacterium
AAGATAAAACATCTCAACGCAAGCAAGATCATATTGAACTGGCATTTGAATCGCAAGTGTCCGGAAATGATACGCGCTTTAGCTATGAGCCTCTGATGACAGCGCATCCCGGTGAAAATGCGATTCCGGTTACGGATTTTGCAGGTAAATCGCTGAAATTACCATGGTGGGTAAGCAGCATGACAGGTGGCACTGAAAAAGCAGGAACCATTAATCACAACCTTGCCAAAGCATGTAAAGAGTTCGGTATGGGTATTGGATTGGGTAGTTGCCGCAGTCTTATTGATGACGACACGCATCTGAAAGACTTTACAGTGCGAAAATCTGCCGGTGATGAAGTGCCGATATTTGCCAATCTTGGTATTGCTCAGGTTGAAATTCTTGTAGAACAAAACCAGACTCAAAAGATTACTGATTTAGTAAATAAACTTGAAGCTGATGGACTGATTGTTCATATTAATCCTTTGCAGGAATGGTTGCAGCCGGAAGGTGATGCTATTAAAGAAGCACCTCTTGTCACGCTTCATAAATTAATTGATAAATTTAAAGGAAAGATCATCGTGAAAGAAGTTGGTCAGGGTTTTGGTCCGCAAAGCATTGAAAAGCTTTTGCAACTGCCAATTGAAGCACTTGATTTTGGTGCTCATGGTGGCACTAATTTCGCACAGCTTGAACTACTCAGAGACAATCAACTTGCATTAGAATGTCTTGAACCCCTTACCCGAATCGGTCATACTGCAGTGGAAATGGTTAGTTACGTTAATACCCTTCTTGATTACAAAGACACTTTATGCCGCAATGTGATTATTTCAGGTGGTATTAAAAACTTTCTTGATGGTTATTATTTACTAAAATCATGCCATGCCAATGCTGTTTATGGTCAGGCAAGTGGCTTTTTAAAACATGCCATGGGAAATTATGAATCACTTCAACAATATTGCGAACTACAGAAAAAAGGCTTGCAGGCAGCTTATACTTATTTAACTTTAAGGGGTCATGATACCCAATAACATGAAAAGTATTAAAGGATTTTCAAAACTTACAAAAGAAGCTAAAATAGAATGGCTTATCAGCAATTATGCCGACGATCCAGAAAAGGCACTTGCATTAATTAAAAGCTATTGGAACACAGATTCAGGTGTACAGAAATTACATGATGAATTTATTGAAAACACTATCACCAACTTTTATTTGCCCTATGGTGTGGCACCAAATTTTTTAATAAACGGTAAAGTTTACTGCATTCCAATGGCTACTGAAGAAAGTTCAGTAGTTGCAGCTTGTGCAAAAGCAGCTAATTACTGGCTTACACGTGGTGGATTTAAAACAACAGTAACAGACATGTCTAAAAGAGGACATGTTCATTTTTTATGGGAAGGGAAAAACAGTGCTGATCTTTTCGCTTTCTTTGAAAATATTAAACAGAAGTTTTTTGATGGCACTGCTTCTATTACAAAAAACATGAGAGCCCGTGGTGGTGGCATTAAAGATATTATTCTGGTAGATAAAACTGCAGTTAAAGAAAATTATTATCAGCTAAGAGCCACATTCGACACCTGCGACAGTATGGGCGCTAATTTTATTAATTCGGTTTTGGAGGAATTTGCTGCAATTCTTGAACAGGAAATCAGCATCACTACTTTACTTCCAAAAGATGAAATGCAGCTTGAAATTATCATGCGCATTCTTTCAAATTATACTCCCGACTGCATTGTTCATTGTGAAGTAAGTTGTCCGGTTGAAGAGATGAATGAAGACAGCACTATTTCTGCAGAAGATTTTGTTAAGAAATTTATTACCGCAGTTAATATTGCTGAAGTAGAACCTTACCGGGCTGTAACGCATAACAAAGGTATTATGAATGGCATTGACAGCGTGGTGGTTGCAACAGGAAACGATTTCAGAGCTGTGGAAGCTTCGGCTCATGCTTATGCTTCACATAAAGGTACTTATTCCAGTTTGACACATGCTGAAATTAAAGACGGCATTTTTAGATTTTATATTGATGTGCCTTTGGCTTTAGGAACTGTCGGTGGCATTACAAACCTGCATCCTCTGGTTAAATTTTCTCATGAAATTTTAGGAAATCCTAATGCTAAAGAACTGATGATGATAGTTGCTGCTGCCGGACTGGCACAAAATTTTTCAGCAATCCGATCGCTTGTTACAACCGGCATTCAAAAGGGGCACATGAAAATGCATTTGTTGAATATTCTGAATCAGCTTGAAGCAACTGAAAATGAAAAAAAACAGATTGTTGAATCTTTCAAAAACAAAACAGTGAGCTACAATGCCGCTGTGGATGCTTTTACAAAGCTAAGAGGCGAAGCAAATATTAAAAACAATAAAAGCTGATTTTTAATGAAAGAAAAAAAGGCACATTGCAAAGGAAAACTTCTGCTGACAGGGGAATATTTAGTTTTAGATGGAGCTACTGCTCTGGCTGTACCCACAAAAAAAGGACAGTCGGTTTCATTGTCTTCTTTAAAAGATTACAAAGAAAATGATGTTCCCGAATTGTTTGAAAAACCATCTGTTGATTCACCCTATTTAAAAGAATATTCTGAACCAACATTAATCTGGCAGAGTTTCGACTATAAAAACAATTGCTGGTTTGAAGCAACCTACAACCTGAATTATTTATCTCCGAAAGAGTATAAAGATTTCAAAATTGCCTTGCAGGTTTCTCGTTTATTACAAAGTTGCAGAGCTCTTAATCCTGCATTTTTAAAGGAGAAAACAGATTGTGTCATAAAAACACAACTCGATTTTCCAAATAACTGGGGTTTGGGAAGTAGCTCTACACTAACTGCCGGCATTGCAGAAATTGCAAATATCAATGCGCTCGAACTTCATTTTGGATGTTTTAACGGAAGCGGATACGATGTTGCCGTTTCAATGGAACAAAAGCCGGTTCTTTATACTTTGTTTGAAGGAAAACCAATTGTTGAGCCTGTTACATTTAATCCGACTTACAGAAAATACCTTTGGTTTATTCACCTTGGTGAAAAGCAAAACAGTACTTTAGAAATTAATAAATACAGAAAACGCAAACATATTTCTGCTTCAGATATTTATCATATTTCTGATATCAGCAACCATGTTTTAAAATGTCAGGATCTTCATGAATTTGAAGAACTGATTAAAGAACATGAATCAATAATTGCCAAGGTGCTGGACAGACCGAATATTAAAACCTTAATGTTTTTCGATTATCCGCACGCTATTAAAAGTCTGGGTGCCTGGGGTGGCGATTTTATACTTGCAACAGGAACAGAAGATGACATGGATTATTTCAGATCGAAAGGATTTGATACAATTCTGAGTTATGAAGAAATGGTTTGGGGAAGGTTTTCCTGATTTTATAATTACATTTTAATGAAAGACAATAAAAAAACTGTTCGCAAAAGCACAAAGCTTTTGTTAAACATGCACCCTGTTCAAAGAATATCAATCAGTGTTGTTTTTGCTGCTGTTACATTTTTTCTTTTACCAAAAGATGAACTGGGAAAACTACTTTTGGCAACAATTTGCTGGATAGCATTTGCAGGAACTTACCTGCTGACAAGCTGGATAGTAATGTTTAACCGCACTGTAGAAAATATCCGCAAAAAAGCCAAAGAAGATGATGGTAGTAAAGCACTGGTTTCTGTTCTGGTAATTATTTCATCTTTTGCAGCCATGTTCGCCGTGCTGTTACTGATCATCTCGACAGATTCTGAAACTAAAAACCATATTTTATTTATTCCTGCAGCCATTGTAGGAATGCTGGCATCATGGGCAATGGTGCATACCATATTTACATTTCATTATGCGCATATTTATTATGATGATGCCAATGAGTCTGATAAAAAATCTGCAGAAGGACTTGATTTCCCCGGTGATGACGAACCAGATTATCTTGATTTTGCCTATTTTTCTTTTGGCGTTGGCTGTACTTTTCAGGTTGCAGATGTTTCAGTAACTTCACCATTAACAAGAAGAACCGTGTTAATGCACAGTTTACTTTCTTTTGGCTTAAATACATTTGTAGTAGCACTGACAATTAATCTTGTTGCCGGCCTCGGAAACCCGTAAGGTCAAACTATAAAGTCAACACTAAGGTCGACTATTACAGTTGATCTCTCTTGCGAATAAACTCCGTTGTAGTTTACATTTTTAGCGAAATATTTGACTTCGCTAACTTGCTTAATCTTTTGGAAAATCAGCGCCAATAGAAGTTTCAGCCCATTCATCAAAATCTTTTTTCAATGCATCCAGTTTTAATCTGGCTCCTGCTAATGCAGCTGCACCTAGTAATAATCTTAATGGCGGGTGTTCAGATTCAACTGCTTTATATATAGCTGTAGCTGCTCTCACAGGATCACCGGCTTGTTTACCACTGTTGTTCCTGATATTATTTTTGTTCATACCTGCACTATTTTTGTAATCATCAATTTCAATTTTGCTGTTATTGGCCGATCTTCCAGCCCAGTCTGTTCTGAAACCGCTTGGTGCAATAATAGTTACCTTAATACCAAGTTGTGCAACTTCTCTTGACAATGCTTCTGAAAAACCATCTACAGCAAACTTAGTAGCGTTGTAATATCCAACTCCTGGAAATCCAACCAATCCGCCAATAGAAGCCACATTTAATATATGACCGCTTTTTTGTGATCTCATTTGTGGTAAAACAGCTTTGGTCATGTTTCCAAGTCCAAATACATTAATTTCGAACATTCTTCTCACCTCATCATCTTCACTTTCTTCGATTGCACCGAAATAACCGATTCCGGCATTGTTCACCAGCACATCAATACGACCGAACTTTTCAATTGTTTTTGCTACAGAATCAGCAATCTCATCCTGCTTAGTAACATCAAGTTTCAGCGCTATAGCATTGACTTCATGTCCTGATACAATGTCTTTCACATCGTCAGTATTTCTGGATCCAACACCAACTTTACCGCCTTTTTCAAGAATATATTTTGAAAGTTCACTACCAAAACCTGTAGAGCAACCTGTAATTAACCATACTTTTTCCATGTCACAAAATT
>JACMRS010000180.1 GCA_014376345.1 Bacteroidia bacterium
ATTGACAAGCTCGAAAAAAGTTACGGCAAAGGTGTCGTAATGAAAATGGATGATTCGAAAGTAGTTTCAGTAGATGTAATCTCTACCGGATCTTTCGGACTGGATATGGCACTGGGTGTAGGTGGCTTTCCTAAAGGAAGGATCATCGAGATTTATGGACCAGAAAGCAGTGGTAAAACAACTTTGGCACTTAGCTGTATCGCTGAGGCTCAGAAAAAAGGCGGCATTTGCGCCTTTGTTGATGCTGAGCATGCTTTTGATAAATTTTACGCTCAGAAACTTGGTATCAATACCAGCGACCTTTTAATCTCTCAGCCTGACGACGGCGAACAAGGTCTTGAAATTGCTGATAACCTGATCCGCTCCGGCGCAATTGATGTTATCGTAATTGACTCAGTTGCAGCTCTTGTACCTCGCGCTGAGATTGAAGGCGATATGGGTGACAGCAAAATGGGACTGCAAGCGCGTTTAATGTCACAGGCATTAAGAAAACTTACAGGAACAATCAACAAAACAAATTGTATCTGTATCTTCATTAATCAGCTTCGTGAAAAAATCGGTGTGATGTTCGGTAATCCCGAAACAACTACCGGTGGTAATGCACTTAAGTTCTATGCTTCTATCCGAATAGATATCCGCAGAATTGGTCAGATTAAAGATGGTGACGAAATAACAGGAAACCGCACGAAAGTAAAAGTTGCTAAAAATAAAGTAGCGCCACCTTTCAGAGTTGTTGAATTTGATATTATGTATGGCAGAGGTATTTCACGTACCGGTGAGGTTCTCGATCTTGCAGTTGATAATGGAATTGTTCAAAAAAGCGGTTCATGGTTTAGCTATGGTACCACCAAACTTGGGCAAGGCAGAGATTCAGTAAAAGAGCTTCTTGAAGACAATCAGGAGCTTACAAATGAAATAGAGAAAAAACTTCGTGATAAGTTGATGGGATCTCCGGATGCATTACCGGTTGAGCCTGGCACTGATTCAGACGAATAAGATTTTTGTATATTTTTTTAGGTTAACAAAAAAGAAAGGAGTGGCTTAACAGCCGCTCTTTTTTTGTTAAATAGTTTTTAAATGAAATTTTTTAAATCTTCTGTTTAACCAATAATCTTAATAAACCATTGAATACTAAACAGATTAATTGGAATGATTAATTTGTAAAGTAATTTCAATTCAATGTTTAATTTTGATAAATGAAACAGATAGCATTATAAAAATCAATACAAAAAACTATATCTTCAAATCTGAATTTGATAATAAATCAAGAAACTATTTTATTAAATATTTAATCCGATTTCTTCCCGGCCCAGCCGTTTTCACCAATAAGCGGTACAAACTGAAAATCATCAAGAACCTTAGTGTCAAATGTATCAGCACCGGTTTTGGTAATCATCACCATTTTCTGAATGTTTTCAGATTTTCCAACTGGAATTACCAGAATACCACCAATTTTAAGCTGTGTGATATAAGTTTTAGGAACAGAAGGCGCTCCTGCGGTAACAATTATCTTATCAAATGGTGCTGCTTCAGTCCACCCTTTAGTGCCATCGCCAACCTTAGTATGAACAGTCACATTCAATGATTTCAATAGTTTCGCAGTTTTGGTCAGCAAACTTTCAACTCTTTCAATACTGTAAACTACAGCTCCGATAAAATGTAAAACAGAAGCCTGATAACCGCTTCCTGTGCCTATTTCAAGAACTTTGTCTCCCGGTTTAATATTTAAAAGCTGTGTCTGATATGCCACTGTAAATGGTTGCGAAATGGTTTGACCTTCACCAATAGGGAATGCTTTATCATCATAAGCATGTCCTTCAAATTCTGCAGGAAGGTAAAGGTGCCGGGGAATTTCATCTATCGCTTTTAATACAGCAGCATTGTGAATGCCTTTTGTCTTAAGGCTTTCACTCAACTTTCTTCTCATTCCTTTATGCTTGTAGGTGTCTGTCATTGTATTGCTTTTAGTACACAGTTTATAAGATTTTTAGGTGCAAGGTAATCTTATCTTAATATTTGTGGGTTCAAAATTAAGACATAAATCCTAACGATGCTTAAAGCCGGAATAGTAGGAAGCAATATTTCCATAAACAAATACCTGAAAGTATTTGAAAAATTGAGATGCTATGATTTTGTCGGCTATTTTGACCCGACAGATACAGACACTTCAGATTCAATTTTTGGTGTCCCAATATACAATACCTTTTTAAAACAGGTAGACGCTGTAATATTTGCTGATGAATATACCGATACCACAGAAGATCTGATTATTGAAACTATTAAAAGTTCAAAACATCTTATTACTGATGGTTTTTTGCTTCGCGATTCTCACAATATGAATTATTGCGAAAAATTGAACAAAGAAGCAGCAGTATGCTTTCAGGTTGCAAATGTTGAAAGTACTAAACCTGCTTTTACAACCATGCTTCAATACCTTAACAGAGTAGAATCTTTTAAATTAACAAGATTTGTTAATTACAATAAAGGCTCGCGAAACGATGATCTTTACAGATATATTGCCAAAGATGTTGAAATGGCTCTTAAAGCAATAAACAACAATGTTCAACGTGTAAAGGTAAGTCCGGTTAGTGTATTTAACGAAACCTGGGATAAAATTACAATAAAAATTGATTTTGATAATGGCGCTTCTGCTGATCTTTTATTCTCTAGACTAAGCGATTGTGATAAGGCAGAGGCAGAATGTTATCAGCCGCATAAATACTATAAAGCAGATTTAGTTAACTCAAACTGCACGGAAGTAAAAAAGCACAGCGAAACTGAAATTCAACTAAACTTCAACACAGAAATTTCACTACCTTTGACTCAACCAAAGCTGGCCTTTACAGACAAGCAGGTGATGATGTATGATGCTTTTGAAAAAGACTTTGTCAATTTCTACGACAGCTGCCTCAATCATGTATCCCCGCTTGTTGGTATTGAAGAAAGCCGTCAGGTGATTAAAGTGATAAAGAAAGTTGAGCACGCGCTGGAAAAACTATACGTATAATAAGCATTTCGTCCCCCAGTTTCTGGTGCTCGGAATGTTACTGTCATTAATTATGGCATCATGTGACAGAAAAAAGGAGTTGATTCCTTCTTATCTTCATATCACAAAATTTTCATTTACTACTAATTTTGCTACTCAAGGAGCTGCTACTTCCGATATATCTGATGTGCAAGTTTATGCAAATAGTCAGTATATGGGTACTTACGAACTTCCGGTTACCATTCCAATTCCACTTTCAGGACTTACCTATTTACAGCTGGTACCTGGAATTAAGGAAAATGGAAGTCCAAATAGTCGGATTCCTTATGTACCTTATATTACCTATACAGATACGATAATACTAGCAGAAACCCGAGTAGATACTGTAAGACCTAATACTACTTATAAACCTAATGCCTTTTTTCCTTTAATTGAAGATTTTGAAGATCAATCTGTTTCTTTTGCAAAAAGTGGTAATTCAAATACTATAGATTCGGTAAAAATAATTACAGTTGGTAATCCTGAACTATTTATGCCGGGCGTTAATTCTAAATTTACTGGCTTTATAGAAATGAATGGAACCAACTTTCCTGAAATATTTGAGATTACTTCACTAAATAGTTATCTGCTGCCAAATAGAGGAACGGATGTTTTTATTGAACTGGATTATAAAACGAATACTTTTGTTCAGATAGGAATTTATGCAGAGAAGCCTACTATTTATGAGCAAATTCCCCTTTATGTTCTTTACCCAACTGATACTTATAAAAAAATCTATATTAACCTTAAAGTGGAAGTAAGTGATTTTGATGCAGGAGTGAAAAGTAAAATCTTTTTTGGGATCTATCATAATGATGTTAACTTGCAGCCCAGAGTTTATTTGGATAACATCAAGTTAGTATACCTTAATTGAACAAGCAGCTTCAAACCGTAAAATATTTATTTGCCGACTACATGGCAGCAGTGCTGGTGTGGTTGCTTTTGTTCTGGTTCAGGAAACAGTTTGTTGATACTGCCCTTATTGACTACCAAATTCCAATTGAAAAGGATCAAAAGCTGATTGTCGGACTGATGATGATTCCTCTTTTTTGGGTAATCTTTTATTATTTCACGGGTTTTTATAGAAATATTTACAGAAGATCTCGATTAACAGAACTTAAAAATACTTTTTATACCTCTTTTGCAGGAAGTCTTTTTATTTTCTTTGCTGTTTTACTTGATGACAGTGTGGCCGATTATAAAGGATATTATTACACATTTTCAGTATTATTTATTCTGCAACTTGTAATTACATATATTTTCAGATTTATACTTTCAAGTCGCACTAATAAAAGGATTCAGAACAGAGAAATTGGATTCAATACTGTTATTGTTGGATCTAATGAAAGGGCATACAAACTATACCGCGAACTTGAAGATTCTAAAATTTCAAATGGATTTTTCTTCAAAGGTTTTGTGAATGTAAATGGTGAAGATAATAGCAGCCTTAAACAGCACCTGCCTCACCTTGGAAGTTATAAAAATCTTAAAGATATTATTCATGAATATAGTATTGAAGAGGTTGTTATTGCTTTGGAAACAACTGAACACGATAAGCTGAACGATGTTTTTGCAAAACTTGAAAATGAAAAAGTATTTCTTAAAATAATTCCCGACTTATACAGCATTTTCACCAGAATGGTTAAAATGAATAATATTCTGGGGGCAGTGTTAATTGAAGTCGATTTTGAAGTTATGCCTGAATGGCAGAAAAATTTTAAAAGGATATTTGATATCATGTTTTCCATTTTTATTCTTTTGGTTCTTTCTCCGTTTCTTTTACTGATTGCAATGGCAGTAAAACTCTCAGGGAAGGGCCCTGTTTTTTATACTCAGGAAAGAATCGGAATGCTTGGTAAACCATTCAGAATAATAAAATTCAGAAGTATGAAGGTGGATGCTGAAACAGCAGGACCGG
>JACMRS010000181.1 GCA_014376345.1 Bacteroidia bacterium
ATCTGAAAGCTTCATTTTACCCGATTCTGCCTTAATAACATTCAGCTGAGAAACCAATCCGGCTCTGCGCTCATAAATCAAAACATCTTTAATAGTCTCGTTATCCTCAGCTTTTGAACCAATTTTAATTGAATAATTGTCTATTCCATCATAAAACCTTCCAACCTTAAGATCAAAAGCTGGTTTTTTCTGACGTACATCATAAAGAAGAGATTTTGCCTCCAAATTTGCGAGTGGCATGACAATATTAGACACATAAAAAGCCACCATTGAAAGAAAACACATTACAAAAAATATAGGCATCAATGCTCGGTATATCGAGATTCCGGCAGCTTTCATTGCCACCATTTCATAACTCTCGGCCAAATTGCCATAAGTCATTAATGAAGAAATTAAAACCGCAAGGGGCAATGCATTTGGAATAAGATCGGCAAGTGAGAAAAAAAGCAATCTGGCAACTACATGCCATTCCAGTCCTTTACCAATAAGATCGTCAATATACTTCCATAAAAAAAGCATCAGAAAGAGGAACATAGACACGAAAAACGTGGCTATGAAGGGCCCGATGAAGGATTTTAAAATAAGCAGATTGATTTTTTTCAAAGTTTTGCTTTAAATTAATTCCGCAGGCTTGCAAATATCATGCAAAAAATTAAGGGTGCTATCAGGCTCTTATCGCTTGTTTCAGAGAATCAACCTCTGTCTGCCACAATCCGGAAATTTCAGCTTTTTCGCTTTCATCAACAAATTCAGTCACTTTAAGTGCAACATCACCTGTCAACTCATCTTCCATTATTTCCATTTCAAGATATTCAGCTTCAGCGCTGTCTTTCCATTTATATCTTACAACTCTGTTATTTACCTGTTTAATTAACTCTGCTTCCTGCTCTGCTCCGTCTTCATAAACGAAAGTATAGTGGGTTCGGCCTTGAATTCTGACATTTTCCGCAAACCACTGTGACAGATCTGAAGGAGATACCAGATAGTTGAATAGTATTGTTGGCGAGGAATTTAAAGGAAATTCTAATTCTAATTTGATGCGTTTGGACATTCTGTTTTAATAAGCCTGCAAATAAATGGAATTTTAGCGCATTTAAAATTTTATTTTTCCGATTTTTGCATTTTATCCCAACAACTAAGGTGCCATCTTTTTTTAGCAAACATATTTTATACCACAGCTTAATGCTGGTATTCATAATTGCAGGGGGCATTATGATACCTTTTACCGAAAAAGATTTTATGACCCTGTTCTTCAATTCGAGACATACTTTGGCGGGTGATAACTTTTTTTATTATTACACTCAGCTGCCCGAAGTTGCCCTTATCGTATTTGTCTGCATCTATGCTTTTTTCAGAAAAATAAAATGGTTTACTGCTTCAGTTGCAGCTTTTTCAATTGGCGGATTATTAGTAGGCATTAGCAAATTATGGCTATTTAATGGTTACCCCCGCCCTTTTGCATCTATTAAAGCCCCTAAAGTTCTTCATATTGTAGAAGGAATGATTATACACTCAACAAACAGTTTTCCTTCTGGCCATACTTTGAGTGCTTTTGTAGGATTATCTCTGTTAGCCTATATGACCACTAATAACAGCGTTAAAACACTTTGCTTTATTCTTGCCTGTATGGTCGCTGTATCCAGGATGTATCTTGGACAACATTTTTTTGTTGATGTTTATGCAGGGGCGATTATTGGTTATGGTATTGCAAGTCTGACTTTCATATTCTTCACCCGCTTTTTTACAACCCCTTTCTGGGAGAGGCCTGCTTTAAAAATATAACCCGTGAGGCCATCAATGACCCTGCCTTTTATCCTGATTGTAATTATAGGCTCACTCTTGTTCTTACCTTTTTTGGGTAGCGTGCATCTTTTCGACTGGGATGAAATAAATTTTGCGGAATCGGCTAGAGAAATGATTGTTACCGGCAATTATTCTGCTGTTCAGATAAATTTTGAACCTTTTTGGGAAAAACCTCCGCTTTTTTTCTGGTTTCAGGTATTAAGCATGAAACTTTTTGGTGTCAATGAGTTTGCTGCCAGATTTCCGGATGCTATTTGCGGAATAATTACGTTGTGCTTTATCTATTATATTGGAAAAAGACAATACAAAGGCAACCTTGCGGCTTGGTGGGTTCTCTGTTATCTGGGCTCTATTTTACCACATTTTTATTTTAAAAGCGGCATTATAGATCCTATTTTTAACCTCTTTATTTTCGCAGCAATTTATCAGTTTTACCTTGCTGCAAAACAAGATATTGTGGTAGTAAGTGTCATGCGTTATTTTTTTCTTGCAGGAATATTTACCGGACTTGCAATTCTGACTAAAGGGCCGGTTGCTCTTATAATATGCTTGTTAACACTTTTCATTTTTGTTGCTGTTAAAAGATTTACATGGTTTTTTAGGTTTAAACATCTTTTAGTTTATGGATTGATTGCTTTGTTTATCACCAGTTTTTGGTTTGTCCCTGAAACTATTAAAAACGGTCCGTGGTTTTTGGTTGAATTTGTAAAATATCAGGCCGGATTATTTACAAGTAACATAGCAGGGCATCAACAACCTTTCTGGTACCATACAGCAGTTCTTTTAGTCGGATGTTTCCCGATTTCCTTCATTGCTTTGGCTGCAATCAAGAAAAATAATTACTACAGTTATCAGGAAAATCTATTCAGAACACTCATGATTGTTCTCTTTTTTGTGGTGCTGATTTTGTTTTCAATAGTTAAAACTAAAATCGTTCATTATTCTTCAATGTGCTGGCTGCCACTTACTTTTCTGGCCGCTTATGCAATTGCTTCAGTACAAAAGAAAAGACTCAAATTCAGTGCGGTTTTATCAACCTGTATTTTAGTTTTCGGTATTATTTTAAGTACTGTTTTAATAGCCATTCCGGTAATATTTTCAAATAAAAAATTGAAAGATCTTGCGCTTGCAAATATCAAAGACCGCTTTACAGTTGCTAATTTTTCAATAAATACGGGCTGGACCGGTTTTGAGGCAATTCCCGGAATCCTTTTGTTAGCAGTGGTTTGCACAGGTTTTTATTTTCTTATCAGAAAACAACATTCAAAAGGCTTTTATATTTTATTAACAGGCATTACTCTGATTATCCCTTTAATAGCAATTATGGTGGTGCCTAAAATTGAAAAACACACACAAGGAACAGCTATTAGTTTTTTTGAAAGCCTGAAAGGCAAAAACTGTTATATTTTTCACACTGGTTATAAAAGCTATGCCCCTTATTTTTATGCTCAAATAAAACCACTCACTGCAAATGACAGTCTTTTTCATAAACGAGCACAATTCCTAAATCAACTCGGAGTTAAAAAATTTACCGACCTCAGTCAGGAGCGTTACCGGGATTACGACGATTTTGAAAAAGACTGGCTTTTAAACGGAAACATTGACAAACCTGCTTATTTCATTGCAAAATCACACGATCAGGAAGGACTGGAAAAGCAAACCGGTCTTATCATGCTTTGGGAAAAAGGCGGTTTCACAGCTTATAAGAGAATGCCTTAAAGTTTTGAAAGTATTTTTGTTGTAAAATCTTGTCCAAAAACAACTGTTTAAAATTAATCCCCATTACTGTTGTAATTTATTTTAATTTTGCTGTTAATTAACTCAATGGATATTTCCCGTAAAAATATTTTTTGTGCACTTTCTGTTTCACTTGCGTTGGCAATAATGCTTGGAGCACTTGGTGCTCACAAGCTTAAGGATCTGCTATCTCCAATATATCTTAATGCCTGGAAAACTGCCGCCGAATACCACCTTACTCAAACATTGGGTTTATTTGCAATGGTTTTAACCGGTCATATAATGTCAGTTCAAAAAATTAAATTGCCTGTTTATTTGCTTGCATCAGGTATCATCCTTTTTTCAGGATCACTTTATATACTATCATTAAACGAGATATTTGGTGAATCTTTAAAAATAGTCGGACCAATAACACCTATTGGAGGTGTGCTTATGATAGCAGGCTGGATTGTATTTGCAATTAAAATTTTCAAACAGAAATGAAAACATTAATTATCATGAGACATGGTCACGCTGAATCCGGTGGAATTTTCAGTGCTGATATTAAAAGAAATCTTGACGAAAGAGGCAAATCAGATGTTGCCCGAATGGCAGAAAAATTTGCTTCAAAAAAAGAATTGCCACAACTGATCATCTGCAGCGCAGCAAACCGCACAGCCGAAACCTGCAGAATATTTACAGAATCTGCCGGTTATAAAGGTGATATTCAATATTTTTCAGAACTGTATCATGCCTCTGCTGCACTTTTAATAGAACATATTTTAATGCTTCCCGATAGCATCGAAAATGTGATGTTTATTGGTCACAATCCGGGAGTTTCAAAAACAATAAAATCACTATTACAAGTTCCATTTGAAGAAATGCCGACATCAGGTTTAGCTATTCTCAAACTTCCTGAAAACAAATGGGTAGAAATAGGAACTGAACCTGCTTTTCTTGATGCATATTATTTTCCAAAGCAAAATCAATCTTGATAACAGAGGAAGAAGACCATAACCGGACCACTCTTTTTATAGAGGTTATTCTTCCTTTGCCGATCCCAAAGCTTTTTACTTACAGAGTTCCACATGAGTGGAATGAATTAATTGTTCAGGGCAAACGCGTGTTTGTACCTTTTGGTGCAAGAAAAATTTACACAGCAATTATTTACAATATCTCAAGTAAAAAACCTGAAAAATATGAAGCACTTTATATTTTAGGAATTTTAGATGACAATCCTATTGTCAATAAAAAACAACTTGATTACTGGCAATGGGTTTCAGAATATTATATGTGTCCACTTGGAGATGTTATGAGTGCTGCACTTCCGGCAGGATTAAAACTTCAGAGTGAAACTGTTATTACTTTAAACAAGGAAACTGTAATTGACAAAAGTATTCTAGATGAAAGGGAAATCCACATTATTGAACTGCTTGAGAAAAAACCACAGCTCAGCATCAGCGAAATTGAACTTTCCATGAAGTCAAAATCTTCAATGATAACAGTTATTAAATCTTTGTACGATCGCAATCTGGTGCTTATTTCTGAAGATGTTACCGAATCATATAAACCAAAGTCGACCGTATATTTAAAAGTAACTGGTAAAATCACAGAAGAAGGACTGAATACACAGCTAAGCATGCTTGAGCGTCGTTCAAAAAAACAATACGAAGCCTTGCTGGTATTGCTTTCGCAACCTGAGCGGCAATCGGAAAGAAGTGTTCTTTTAAAACAACATAATATAACATCAGCATCAGTAAATGCTCTTATTGAAAAAGGCCTGATTCTAAAACTTGAAATTTCATCTGACAGAATTAATTTGGGAACAAAAAAAGATTCTGATTATTTTGTTTTGAATAAAGGTCAGGAGGACGCATATAATTCTATCAATAAAAGCTTTGAAACCCATGATGTCACTTTGCTTTATGGTGTAACAGGAAGTGGCAAAACACATATTTATGTGAAGCTGATTCAGGATGCAATTAAAAACGGGAAACAGGTACTTTATCTTGTACCGGAAATTGCGTTAACAGAGCAATTAATCAGAAAACTGGAGGCTTATTTTTCCGGGATTATGGCTGTATCGCATTCCAGATTTAGCAAAGATGAAAAAGTAGAAATATGGAGTAAAGTTAATTCAGGTGAAATCAGTTTGTTGGTTGGTGCCAGATCCGCTTTATTTATGCCATTTTCTAATCTGGGATTAATTATAGTTGATGAAGAACACGAAACTTCTTACAAACAAAACGATAAAAACCCGAGATACCATGCGCGTGATGCAGCAGTAATGCTGGCAAAGCAATGGAAAATCAAAACTGTTTTAGGATCAGCAACACCTTCATTTGAAAGTTTTTTTTTGGCGAAAGAAGGCAAATACGGATTGGTTTCATTGCCCGAAAGATACAGTCTTGTTCCGATGCCACAAATAATAATCGGCAACATAAAAGAAGATACCAGAACGAAAGAAATCAAAGCGATTTTCACCAAAGCTTTTATGGATAATCTTAACCTGACTCTTGATACCAACAGACAGGCGATAATTTTCCAAAACCGCAAGGGGTATGTCCCTCAGGTTATTTGCGACACTTGTCAGTGGACTCCAAAATGTATTAATTGCGACATTACTTTAACTTATTATAAATATAGTAATAATCTAAGATGTCATTATTGCAGTTACCATCAGGCTACCATTGTAAAATGCGAAGCTTGTGGCAGCAATAACATGAAAATAAAGGGTTATGGAACTGAAAGAATAACAGAGGATGTAGAAATTCTTTTTCCAAAAGCCCGAATCAGGAGATTTGATCAGGACAGTACCCGTCAAAAATATGCTTTTAAAAATCTGATAGCAGAATTTGAACAGCATAAAACAGATGTTTTGGTAGGAACGCAGATTGTTGCTAAGGGATTGGATTTTGAAGGTGTTCACATGGCTGCCGTGGTAAATGCAGATCAGCTTTTGCATTTTCCGGATTTCAGAGCCAATGAAAGGGCTTTTCAATTGATGGTTCAGCTGAGCGGCAGAGCAGGTAGAAGAGATAAACAAGGTGTTGTGGTTATTCAGACTTATGATCCCGAAAATAAGGTTATTAAGCTTGTGCAGGAAAATAATTACGAAGGACTTTATGAGTCTGAGATTAAGGAGCGGAAAGACTATTTTTACCCCCCATATTCAAGGATGATCAGGTTGACGATTAAGCATAAAGATCCGATTGTTCTTGAAAAAGCGTCGGATGAATTAGCTGCAGTTTTAAAAAAGAGACTTGGTTTACGTGTGCTCGGACCTGAGAATCCTTACGTTTCTAAAATCAGAAATCAATATCTTAAAAACATCATTATTAAACTCGACCGCGAAAAAGATCCTGTGCCCAAAATCAAGCAATGGATGCAGGGATTATTTTTAGAATTCACTTCACTTGCCGAATACAAAGCTTTGATTATTCAGCCGGATGTTGATGCTTATTGAGAGATATGACTATTCACAAAATCTTTCAATGGTTTTAGATATTCGTGGTTAAGATCAAAGTGTTGATTTATTAATTTTGGAAAATTAGTTTTATTAAATAGATCCTTTGAATTTTCATTATCACGCAATGCTTCTATGTAAGCATATACTTTTGATTTAGGTAAAGTCCTTTTATAATTCAAACTCTCAATACAATTATTATAAGTTTCAAAGCAGGTCCAAAAACTTGTATTTTTAGCGATTGCTTCATATATACTTTCTAAATTTCCATTATTGGAATTATCAGGCATTAGAAATAAATTATAATCACCTATTTCAGCTTTCTTATCAGTATAATATTCTAATCGCGAGTCATAATCTTTGTCAGCATCGATAAATAAGCAAACTTTCTTACCAAGCACAAACATTTCTTTGATTCTTAATATGTTCTTATCATTAAAATCCTTTCCATTTAATATATCTATACTTTCAGGAGGCAATTGCGGAAATAAAGCCATCATAAAAGATTTATCTGCATCACCTTCAACAAAAAAATGAACCTTCATATTAATAACCTCCTCTTATTTCATTACCAAGTTCGAGTTCATTTGAAAATCGTTCATAATTATAATTAAAAGCTTTAACTGATTTATCAGGCAACTCATTTAAGGAAATTATTCTTGCTTCGTTTTGAAATTCCTCACCCAATTCTGAAAGAGCTTCCTTATAGTAATTTATACACTCTTTACTATGAGTTGTCATAAACAATTGAATTTGATTATCAACTGAAGACTTTAACAGGATTTTCCAAAAATCTTTCATTTTACTATAATGAATCCCATTATCTACTTCATCCAACATAATCCTGTCCTGATCAGAGAAAAACTGCATAAAAATTAAATAATTTAGCAACTTAACGCTACCCTCACCAATTAATTGCATAGGTATGGCTTTATCTATATCCTTTTGTCTGGCATAAATTGTTTGGGATGATGTTTCAAATTTATCAGGATATAAATCAGTAATATTTGGCAATAATATTTTTAAAGTTTTTATTAATTTATCTTTTTTAGAAGCATATCTATAAATTTTATCAGAAAAAGTTCTTGCTGAAAACGAACTATAAATATTAGAACTGAAAATTAAATTTGGCATTAAATTTCCACCTATGTTATTTTTACTTACATAACTTTCAACTATATTAGGGTTTTGATGATTTATTGAAATGACAAATTTGCTTAAATTAGCATTTTGATTGCAAATTATTTTTATTTCCTTAAATTGTTCTATAGTATTAAACGAAAATGAAATTTCGCTATTAATTATATCCGAATCACTAATATTAACATAAAACTTAGATATAATATTTTGGTTAGATTCAACATCAATATTCCTACCTATTTCTAAACTATGAAGCAAACCTTCAATAAAAAGATTTGAATTGGTTTTTACTAATAATGCTTCTAAAACACTTGTTTTTCCAACATTGTTATCTCCAACAATTAAATTAAATTGCCCAAGATTATCCATTTCAAAATGTTTAAATTTTTTGAAATTTTTGACTTTAAAATCAATAATATTATTATCGCTTACTTTCATAATTACAACGAAGATAATAAATTTCTTAAATTCACCTCATTTTCAATAATCGCTTTCAAATCGGCAATCTTTACCCTCTCCTGCTGCATGCTGTCTCTTCTTCTCAGGGTGACTGTTTCGTCGTTTAAAGTTTCGTAATCAACTGTTATACAAAACGGCGTGCCGATAGCGTCCTGTCTCCTGTAACGTTTACCAATGGCATCTTTTTCTTCAAAATAACAATTGAAATCAAATTTCAGATCGTTGTAAATGGCTTCTGCTTTTTCACTGAGACCGTCTTTTTTAACCAAAGGCAAAATTGCCGCTTTTACCGGAGCAAGGGCAGGATGAAGTGAAAGAACCGTGCGGGTTTCACCGTTTTCAAGAGTTTCTTCTTTAAGGCAGTTACAAAGTGTTAAAAGGAAAAGTCTGTCTAAACCTATTGAGGTTTCAACAACATAAGGGGTATAATTTCCGTAAGCTTTGCCGCTTTCATCAAGTTCCGGATCGAAATACTGCATTTTCTTTCCGCTAAATTGCTGGTGCTGGTTTAAGTCGAAATCAGTTCTGCTGTGAATGCCTTCAACTTCTTTAAATCCAAATGGAAAATCATATTCAATATCAACTGCTGCATTGGCATAATGTGCCAGCTTAACATGGTCGTGGTAACGGTATCTTTTCGGATCAGTACCCAAAGCTAAATGCCATTGAAGTCGTGTTTTTTTCCAGTACTCAAACCATTTCATTTCTGTTCCCGGACGCACAAAAAACTGCATTTCCATTTGTTCAAATTCTTTCATTCGCATAATAAACTGTCTGGCAACAATTTCATTGCGGAATGCTTTTCCGGTTTGTGCAATTCCAAATGGAATTTTCATTCTACCTGATTTCTGTACATTCAGAAAATTAACAAAAATTCCCTGAGCAGTTTCCGGTCTCAGATAAATAACATCATCACTTTCGGTAGAATTCATCTGAGTGCTGTACATCAGATTAAACTGTCTTACATCAGTCCAGTTGCGCGTACCTGATATCGGACAAACAATTGCCAGTTCTTCAATTAGCGCTTTAATATTAGCCAGTTCACCACTTTCCAGAGAAGTTTTCAGAACCTGATCAATACGGTCCATTTCTTCTTTGTAACCAATTACTTTAGGATTTGTAGTACGGTAAACTGCTTCATCAAAAGTTTCGCCAAAACGGATTGAGGCTTTTTCTATTTCTTTATCAAGTTTAATGCGAATTTTTTCCTGGTAATCTTCCAGCAAAACATCAGCTCTGTAACGCTTTTTACTGTCTTTATTGTCAATCATCGGATCATTAAATCCATCAATGTGCCCGCTGGCTTTCCAGGTTTTAGGATGCATAAAGATGGCAGAGTCGAGTCCCACAATATTTTCATGCAGTTGAACCATGCTTTACCACCAGTATTCTCTCAGGTTTTTCTTTAGTTCAACACCATTCTGACCGTAATCATAAACTGCGCTGAGCCCGTCGTAAATTTCCGATGAAGGGAAAATGAAACCGTATTCTTTACTGTGTGAGATTACATTTTTAAATAATTCTTCCTGTTGCGACATAGGCGGCAAAGGTAGGAAATGATTGCTGATTTTTTAATTTGAGATTTTAGATTTGTGATTTAAGAATGAATTGCTGATTTCTGATTTTTTGATTTCTGATTTAAGTGATAAAGTCCGATTAGGTCATTCATGCATATATTCCTGGAGCGCTGCCCCAGGTTGAGATGTTAGAGGCCTTTAGCCTAGAAGATTGTGAATCATGATTAATTATAGCCACGTAGAGACGCGTTTTAACGCGTCTCTTTTGTGTTA
>JACMRS010000182.1 GCA_014376345.1 Bacteroidia bacterium
ATTCGCTTGTAATTGTCAATAAATAAGCTAAAATATTTTCTTTTGAATGTATTTTTTTTTATATTTGCCGCCCCCAAAGGAGGACACAAAATTTGACAGAAGAACAAAAACAAGAAGGTATTGTATCAGAAACGGTTTCTGAAACTACCGCAGCAACACCAACAAAATCGAGCGCGAAGGCCGCCGCATCAAGCGAGGCATTCGACTGGGACATGGACAATGAAGGATTCGGAAATTATGACGACAAAGAGCGTAAAAATCTTGAAGCCCTTTACTCTAAGTCTTTAAGCACACTTAAAGAAGGCGAAATAGTACAAGGTACTGTGGTAGCTATTACCGACCGTGAGGTTGTAATGAACGTAGGATTTAAATCCGACGGCCTTATTTCTAGAAACGAATTTAAAGACGTTTCTGATCTTAAGGTGGGCGATCAGCTTGATGTTTTCGTGGAAACCACTGAAGACAAGCTTGGACAGTTGGTTCTGTCACGTAAAAAAGCAGTTGCTGAAAAATCATGGGAAACCATTGTTAAAGCAATGAATGAAGAAACCGTTATGACTGGTCTTGTTAAATCAAGAACTAAAGGCGGTCTTGTTGTTGATGTACTTGGTATTGATGCGTTCCTTCCAGGTTCGCAAATTGACGTAAAACCAATCAGGGATTACGACCAGTATGTTGGTAAAGACATGGAGTTCAAAATTGTAAAAGTGAATGAAGTGTTTAAAAACGTTGTAATTTCACACAAAGCACTTATCGAGGATGATATCGAGGCTCAGAAATCTGATATCCTTAGCAAACTTGAAAAAGGCCAGGTACTTGAAGGTATCGTTAAGAACATCGCACCATTTGGTGTATTTGTTGATCTTGGTGGTATTGACGGACTTCTGCACATCACAGACATCTCTTGGGGACGTATCAACCATCCGGAAGAAGTTCTTCAGATGGATCAGAAACTCAACGTTGTTGTACTTGATTTTGATGATGAGAAAAAACGTATTTCACTTGGACTTAAACAGCTTAGCGAACATCCTTGGGATACCATCGGCGAAACTGTTAAAATCGGAGATAAAATAAAAGGTAAAGTTGTAACTGTTGCAGATTACGGCGCTTTCCTTGAAATCAGACCGGGAGTAGAAGGATTAATTCACGTTTCAGAAATGAGCTGGAGTCAACACCTTCGCAGTCCTGCAGACTTCTTGAAAGTAGGCGATGAGATTGATGCGCAGGTATTAACATTTGATAAAGACGAGCACAAAATGTCTCTGGGGATTAAACAACTTTCACCAGATCCATGGAATACAATCGTTGAGAAATATAAAGCGGGTACCAAACACACAGGTATCGTGAAAAACCTTACAAGCTACGGTTTATTCGTAGAACTTGAAGAAGGTGTTGACGGACTTGTTCACGTATCAGATTTATCATGGACTAAAAAGATCAAGCATCCGGCAGAATTCATCAAAAAAGATGAGAAACTAGATGTAATCGTTCTTGAGGTTGATTCTGAAAACCGTAGACTTTCATTAGGTCATAAACAACTTGAAGAAAATCCATGGGATACATTTGAGAATATCTTCTCAGTAGGATCACGTCATGAAGGAACTATCACTTCAGTTAATGATAAAGGCGCTAACGTTCAGCTTCAGTATGGTATCGAAGGATTCGCTCCTAAACGTCATCTGATGAAAGAATCTGGCGGAAACGTTAAAGAAGATGAGGTTCTTAATTTTGAAGTAATCGAATTTAGCAAAGACAGCAAAAGCATTATCCTTTCTCATACAAACATCTGGAAACAGGATGAGCGCAGCCGCAAAGAAGAAGAAACTACAGGCAAAGAAAAAGCAAATAAATCTGCTTCGAAAACTGCTAAGAATATGAATAAATCTTCTGAAAGGTCTACAATGGGCGATATTGAAGCATTAAGCGATCTTAAAGCGATGTTCGATACCGCAGCAGTAGATAAGCTGAATGCTAAAGAAAAAGCTAAAACAGAAGCTCCTTCAGATATCGAATCAGATGATTCAGATGAAACAGAAGCTAAAGCTCCAAAAGCAAAAAAAGCCGCTAAAACAGGTGATGATCTTAAAGCCCTTACAGGTGTAGGTCCGGCATTTGAAAAGCGTCTAAACGCAGCAGGAATCAACACTTATGCTGATCTGATTGCTTTAGATGATGAGAAGATTGCAGCAATTCAGGAAACAGAAACCATCGCTAACGAAGAGCAGTGGAAAGGTTGGATTGAAGAAGCTAAAACTTTATCTGAAAAATAATAATCAGCAGACTTACTGCACAGTATATTTAAAGGACGGCTTTTACAGCCGTCCTTTTTTTGTATCTCAATTTTTGTACAATATTTTTATTATATAAAAGTTATTACTCTGAATGATTCTATTTGCAATCAAATAAACAAACTAAAATAAAATGAATTTCAAAACCGGCATCACAGCATTATTCCTTTGCTTCAGTCTTTCTGCTTTCTCACAAGGAACCATGAAAGTTACTATTAAAGTAACTGACGGAACTGTTAAAACTATTCCTGGAGTAGAAGTTAAACTGACAGAAAGTTCAATTAATAAAACATTAAAACAAGTTACCGATGCTTCAGGAATCACTGTTTTTACACTTACAGAAGGCCTTTCATGGTCTATTAGTGTTGGTGGAATTAAAGAACAAAGTACAATAGAAAGAAGCGAGGAAAGATCCGGTTCACGAACAATGACGATTAGTTATGATCCTGCATATTCTGCTCGCATTTCAAAACAAACTGAAACAAGAACAGGCTATTCTTCAATCCCACAAAATTATAATTCATTACCGCCGCTCAAACCGGGTTTTGGTTTAATTTCTGTCGAAGTTAAAACACTCGCAAAGCAAAATGTTAGTGGCGTAACAGTAGGAATGACCTGTGTTTCACAAAAAACAATATACACAGCAACAACCAATAGCCAGGGCATTGCAAATTTTCAGATTCCAGTAAATCAAAATTATGATATTGATGTTGAAGGTCTTTTGAACTTAAGTTACATAGATTTAACTGCAAGAAATGAAAAGCTAATACAGACAGCAACTGTTACCTACGATGTACCTAAAATTCCACAAACTATTGATGGTGACACAATAACACAGAATCTTAAAGGTTTCAGTAAAGCCTTTTCAGGTATGGCCTGGTATGTTGTAAAAGTAAATGCTGACAGATCCACTCCTGCTGTTAAAGAAATTGTTTACGCTCAGGAAATTAACGGAACACGCTTTTACAAAGCAACTACAGATGCAATGGGAAAATGTGCTTTCCTGCTTCCTACAGGTCACAAGTACATGATTCATTTTCGTTTTCAGCATGATGTCGATGTGATAGATGCAAGTAATACTGCCGGGTTTATTAATGGCAGCATGGAAGTAACTTATGTGCCAAATCCAAGACTTCAGAATCCGGGTCAGTTTATTCCAGGCGCCGAAAATCTCTTCCTTATTGAGTTTGAAAACTTCATAAAAAAACAATTTCCAAAGCCACGGAACAAACCATTTGATGTTTTTCTTAAATGGGGTAATCCAAAAGTTAACAAAGATGCAAAAGAAGCCTTGCTTGAAGTGATGTTTACCGCAGATGAAAATTATGATGCAAAGAATTCACCTCCTTTTAATATTTGCTTTGTAATTGATCAAAGCGGAAGTATGGCCGGATACAACAGAATTGAAAAAGTAAAAGAATCCCTGAAAAAATACATTCAGCAACTGCGTTCTGCAGACATTATTTCAATTGTTGTTTTTGAAGATGAAATGAAGCTTGTGATACCACCAAAGGCAGTTGGAAATAATAAGGCATCAATTACAGAAATTATAGAAGCAAT
>JACMRS010000183.1 GCA_014376345.1 Bacteroidia bacterium
AGCTGACCAACATTCTTTTTCTTTTTGGATTCGGTCGACATCAGGACCTGTTCCTTTTTTAAAACTTTATTTTTGCGATTTGTAACTTTACCATAAACACGGTTTGTATTTTCTTTTTTATCGTAGAAACCATAAATACTTAAAATATTGTCACCTTTTATAATTCTTTTGGTCCAGTTGGCATCTTTTTTTCCAATCTGAGGCTGATCTACTTTGAATTTAGAGGTATACTTCAAAGTTTTAGTATTATAACAGGTAATTATCGTGCCATTATCGGCTCTGTCACCAATCATAATTTCATCACCATCCCCGCCTATTAATACACTGTTTTTGGTTTTACCACTTTTTGCTTCAGCAGGTGGAATGTGCGCTATCAGCTGCATTTTAGGCTTTTGCCCATAAGTAGAATTAGAAATTATAAGCAACACAAGTGCTATAAGAACTACCTTGAAATCATATTTTTTCATAATGTGTGCAATAATAGTATAAATTAATTTAATCTAATAAAAATAACAAATTGAATTATCAGGTGGTTTAAAATTCAGACTTAAATTTGTGTTAATCTAAATACACTTCAACCATAAACAAGGCCTTTTTTTTTCGTGTGCGCCCCCATGTGTATGCGCGCTCCGTTCCATCATTCAACACAAAAGTCGGGGTTATAATAATATCCTTTTTCCAGCTTTCGGTCATTGGTTTTTTTGACGCTTTATCCTTCTTGCCCTGAGTTGCACAGCAGAGTCTTGTTTTTCTACTTCTGCCAAAGGTATAACCGAATTCACCATGCTTTTGTATTTTTTTAGGGATATAATTTTTTCCATTATCATTATAAATGTAATGAATTTTTTTAGTTTTTCCTACTAGTGCTATATGCCCGTTATACATGGCTATGTCTGTCATTTTCTGCATTTTAGGAACAACAAATGAATTCGTCAGATTGCCTTCTTTATCCATATCATACTGATATATCCCATTACTGTGGTAAATATCATGACAGGTTGTTCCGCCATTTCTATTTTGAGAACATTGTATTGTAACATAAGATTCTTCAAGGACAACACTGACCGATCCATCTTTAAAGCAAAACAATTCTGTAAAATCATAACTGTAATCAGGCTCAATGGCTTTTTTTTCAAATTTATTAAATTTCATAACCTCCAGCTCCCATGTACTAGGGTTTATTTTGATATAATAAATCCCTCTGCCTCCTTTTTTTCCCTTTTCCCAATACATGCCAGTAAGGAGTATAGAATTAACAGAATCCGGTAACATGTTTACATAGCAAGAGCTAAAAGTATGATCCTCGCTGTCTATTTTTATCTCATCCAGCATTTCGCCGTCAGTTACACAAAATACTTTGTAAGCAGTTTTGCCTTTCAGATCAGGATTTGCTTTAACTTCTTCTTTTGTAGGTGTGAATTTACCGACAACCATTACGTCGCCATCATCTGTAAGAAAAACATCATAAATGCTAACCTTACTTTTTTCCGTCGGAAAAGTATATTCTTTATCAGATATTTTCTTGAGATTGAAATCATATAATGCTATGTGCACGGTTCTGGTTTCAGGATCGCTGGAATTAGGCTGGTGAAAAATCAGTACTTTACTTTGGTCTTTGCTGATTCTGGTTGAAAAGCCTCCAATAAACTTCTTCTTTCTTGATTCAGTCTGCATCAGTATTATTGGCTCCTTAACTTCATTATTATCTCGGTCAGTTATTTTTCCATATACTGTATTCTGATCAGTTTTCTTATCGTAATAAGCATACAGATTCACAACATTATCACCTTTGAAAACCCTTCTCAGCCAATCAGGATCTTTATTTCCTACTTTAGGATCATCAGCAAGAAACCTATTAATTACAGTAAGACCTTCTTTAGAATACGAAGTGATAATAAGCCCTCTTTTAGTGCGGTCAGAAACAAGTACTTCATCTTTATTTCCCTCAAGATAATTGGTTGAATTTCGTTTTTTACCTAATGCCTGTTCAGGCTTAATATGTGCTGTAGTTCTGATTTTAGGCTCCTGAGCAGAAGCATCATCTGTATACAGAATCAAAAACAAAGAAAGGGAAAGCAATGATTTTAATGAGGCGGAGAGAATAGTTTTCACAGAATAAAGGCCATTCAAAGAATAGCAGTTTAGTTTTAAAGTCATAAGTATATTTTAGAAGTTAAATAAATTGCGACAATAATACTGCAATAATTTTAATTTTCAAAAAAAAATCGTAGCATAAAAAAAGCCGGCAACTTATTGCCGGCTTCTCATCAATTTAATATAAAAACCTTAGTCTTTATTCTCCTTAGATTCTTTGCTTTCTTTACTATCCTTACTTTCCTTATCCTCTTTAGTTTTCTTTGCTTTTGGTGGTGCTGCAATTTTAATTCTAAGTTCATTAGCAACAGTATCCAAGTCTACCTTTACTTCTGCGCCTTCCTTAATTTCACCTTTCAAAATTTCTTCTGCCAAAGGATCTTCAAGATATTTCTGAACCGCTCTTTGCAAAGGTCTTGCACCGAAATTACTGTCGAAACCTTTTTCTGCAAGGAAAGTTTTTGCTTCGTCACTAAGTGTTACGTTATAACCAAGATCTTTCACTCTCTTCAACATCTTGTTGATTGTGATTTCAAGAATCAGAATAATATTATCTTTTTCAAGACTGTTAAATACAATCACATCATCAACCCTGTTAAGAAATTCAGGACTGAAATATTTTTTTAATGCATTCTCAATTACCTGCTTTCCTTCAGTTTCAACATTATTAATTTTGTTGGAAGTTGCAAAGCCCATTCCTGTTCCGAAATCTTTCAACTGTCTTGAACCAATATTTGAAGTCATAATGATTACAGTATTTCTGAAATCAATTTTTCTTCCCAGGCTGTCGGTAATATGTCCTTCATCAAGAACCTGCAACATAATATTAAACACATCCGGATGCGCTTTTTCTACCTCATCAAAAAGAATGACAGAATATGGCTTGCGTCTTACTTTTTCTGTAAGCAATCCTCCTTCTTCATAACCAACATATCCGGGAGGTGCACCAACTAATCTGCTTACAGCAAATTTCTCCATGTATTCACTCATGTCAATACGAATCAATGCCTCATCGTTGTCGAACATATACTGACTCAATGCTTTTGCAAGCTCAGTTTTTCCAACTCCGGTAGGACCTAAAAATATAAACGAACCAATTGGTTTATTCGGATCTTTTAATCCTGCCCTTGTACGCTGAATTGCTTTCGATAATTTCTCAATAGCTTTATCCTGTCCAATTACACGCTTCTTAAGATCAGCTTCCATGGTAAGAAGTTTTTTGCCTTCGCTTTGAGCAATTCTTTTAACAGGTATGCCTGTCATCATTGCAATTACTTCAGCTACATGGTCTTCAGTTACCAAAAACTTCTGACTGCCTGTTTCTTCTTCCCACCTTAATTTAGCTGCATCAAGTTGTTGAAGCAGGTTTTTTTCTTTGTCACGAAGTCTTGCAGCCTCTTCATATTTCTGGCTTTTTACTACAGCATTTTTCTCAACTTTCACATCTTCAATCTGTGCTTCAAGATCAACAATTTCCTGCGGAACGTGAATGTTTGTGATATGCACACGGGCTCCAACCTCAT
>JACMRS010000018.1 GCA_014376345.1 Bacteroidia bacterium
GTAACAGCATGCGCCACAGTATCATAACATCCCTGAGGGGTATAAACCACAAGCTTTACTGTATGCACTCCATAGCTGTCGAAATGATAAGCTGTGTTGACAGTAGTATCATAAATACTGTTGCCATAATCCCATTCCTGCCTGTTGATGCCGGTAGTGAGATTGGTAAACGTAAAATTATTTTCTTTCTGACACTGAATGTCATTATTGATAATGAAAGAGGCTGTTGGATCTGCATTCACATGCACAGTTTTGATAATAGAATCTTCGCATCCGGGATAAACTACTACTATCATTTTAACTTTAAAATCACCTTCGTAAGTATAGCTGTGTTTGGGTGAGGTTGCATTGATTGAACTGCCATCACCAAAAGTATATTTTGTTGAATAGAAAGAATTAAAAGAAACAGTATTATTTTTAAATTTAAAATTGTTGACATTCAGGCACTGAGCATCTTTATCAATTGTAAAATCTGCATAAGGCCTGTCGAAAACTCTCACACTTCTGATTACAGTATCAGTGCATTGCTTATCTGAAATTGCCACAAGCTTTACATCGTAAAAACCGGTGCCGCTGTATGCATGCTGAGGGTGTTTTGCAGTGGAGAAATTGCCATCAGCAAAGTCCCACTTATAAGTCATATACCCGGATGGAACAGTAGAAATATTAATGAATTCATAATAATTTAGCGGATAACATTGCGCTGAATCATTGATATCAAACTTTGCAAGCGGCATCGGATAATTTATGATAATTTTAGTAAGTGAATCAGTACAGCCATCGGAAGTTGTTACTTTCAGTTTCACATTGTAATTGCCTGCAGCAGGGTAGGATACCGCAATATTTTTAGTGGTATAAAAATTTCCATTTCCTGCATCCCAGAAAAAAGTCATAGTGCCTGAATTGAGAGCACTAGTATTTGTATAACTGAATAAATTTTCTCTGACACATTGATCAGAATCATTTGCTTTAAAAGAAACCCGGGCATTTTCAAAAACATAAATTTGCTTTGAAATGCTGTCAACACAGCCATAATCAGAAATCACTTCAAGTTTTACCCTGATTTTTTTTCTTTGTAAATAACTGTAAGAAGTAGAATAGGTATTTAAAGAAACTGAGCCATCACCAAAATACCAGTTTGAAGTTAAGCTACCTGAACTTATTGTTGATTTATTAGTAAATATAAAGCTGTTATTATTGAAACACTGCGTACTGTCGTTTATTGAAAAACCGGCAACAGGAACAGCCTTTGATGAAATGTAAATTGCGCTGTCTTTTATTTTTGATACAGTACCGTTTAAAGTCAGATTCACTTTTTTAAATCCCGAATTGGAATATTTAATAAAATGCGGTCCCGGTCCGGTTGCTGTGGCAGGACTTGCGCCTGATCCAAAATTCCAGTTATAACTTGAAACCGCACCTGAAGACTGATCAATAAATACGATGGTCTCTCCATTGCATGCCGTATCTTTTGATACAGCAAAACCAGGCACAGGATCTGTTTTCACAGAATTGTGTGATGGCGGGTTCGAACTTTTTGGTACAGCCTGTAAATTAAAAACAAAGACTGAAGAGAATAACAACAGTAGAATTCTATTCATCAGCAAATTTATTTGATGTAATAATAATGAAATTTTATAATATTACAATAAAATTTTTACTGACTTGCGGTTTTATGACACAAAAAACCTGAAAAAGATGAATTTATAATAGTTTTGGTTCAGATGCAACAATTGCTTCATAACCTGCATCAATTTCCCAGGGGCCAAATCTGGCTGCATCTGTTGCCAGAACATCACAGCGTTCATTTTCAACATTGCCTGCGTGCCCTTTTACCCATTTCATTTTCACTTTTAAAGGCTCATAAGCCAGCAAAAAACGTTTCCACAGGTCTATGTTTTTTTTATCTTTCCAGCCTTTTTGTCTCCACGACCAAACCCATCTTTTTTCTACAGATTCACAAACATATTTTGAATCCGTATAAATTATAATATTGATATCAGGACGTTTAACAGATTCAAGAGCGACAATGACTGCAAGAAGTTCCATTCTGTTATTGGTAGTGTTTCTGAATGAGCCATAAAGCTCCTTTCTTGCTGTTCCCCAAAGCATCACAATGCCATAACCACCTTTGCCGGGATTGTTTATTGCTGCACCATCCGTATAAACTATCAGGTCAGGCATTAGATTTATTGTTTTGAAGATATTCCATTATTTCAGCAACAACAAAAGTACTGCCGCCAATAAATATTAAGTCATTATTATTTGCATTTTTTAGTGCTGATAGATACGCCGAAATAACACTTTCATAACTATTACCTTTAAGATCGAAACCTTCGGCTTCAGTTCTTAAAATTTCTGCATCAAGTGCTCTTGGAAGTGCAGGTTTGCAAAAATAATATTGAGCATTTTTCGGCAAGATATTTAAAACAGGTGTTCTGTCTTTATCCGAAACCATTCCAAAAATAATATGCAATTTATCGAAACTTTCTTTTGAAAGCTGTTCTGTTACAAGAGTTAAACCATGGGCATTGTGACCGGTATCCGCAATAATCTTTGGTCCTGATTCCTGAATAATTTCCCAGCGTCCCGAGAAACCTGTAAGCTTTTGAACATTTAAAAGTGCGCTCTGAACTTTATTTCTTTCAAAAGTAAAACCTTCGGTTTCTAATACGCTCAAAGATTTTAAAACAGTTTGAATGTTTTTCTTTTGATAGCTGCCTTTAAGATCGCTTTCAACATTGATTTCAGCCAGCATTAAATCTTTATCTGCAAAGAAAATCGGGGCATTTACTGATCTGGCTTTTTCAATAAATACAGAATCAGTTTCAGGATGTGATTCGCCAATAACTGTGGCAACATTTTGTTTGATGATACCGGCCTTTTCCCAGGCAATTTTTTCAAGAGAATCACCAAGAAGGTCAGTATGGTCTAAACCAATATTAGTGATAACAGAAAGCTCGGGTGTGATAATATTTGTTGAATCCAGTCTGCCACCTAATCCGGTTTCAATAATTGCAATGTCAATATTTTCTTCAGCAAAATAAAGAAAACAAAGTGCAACAGTGACTTCAAAAAATGATGGCTTTATTGTTTCGATAAGTTCATCGTTTTTCGCAACAAAATCAACAACAAATTGTTGTGGAATCATCACACCGTTTATCCTGATTCTTTCACGAAAATCAAGAAGGTGAGGAGAGGTATAAAGTCCTGTTTTATAACCGTGTTGCTGAAATATGGCAGAGAGAATATTAGAGGTTGAACCTTTGCCATTTGTTCCAGCTACATGAATGCTTTTAAATTTATTCTGTGGATTGCCGAGCGCTTCACAAAGCTTTAAAGTGTTAGTTAAATCAGGCTTCAGAGCTGCTTTGCCATCTCGGGTAAAATAGGGAAGGCGGGAGTAAAGATGTTCTACAGTTTCGCTGTAATTCAAATCGAGAAATTATTTCAGTCTGAACTCGTATGTAAATTTACCGCTAGAAGTTTCAGGACCATCTTCTAA
>JACMRS010000184.1 GCA_014376345.1 Bacteroidia bacterium
AATGATATTGTATTTGAAAAGGGGTGGGCATCTGCAATTGTTTCTGTAATGAATGAAAGATCTGATATTGCTTGTTTCTGTCCTTATGATCCGGGTAGTGAGTACCAGCAATCTTTATTTTCACCCGGTATAAAATACAAAACAGGATATGGCATCAAATATGAATTTGCAGGCTGGTGCTACCTTCTGAAACGCAATACAATGTCTTTAATCAGCAACTTCGACGAACGTTTTTCTTTTTATTTTCAAGATGATGATTTTTGTATGACGCTTAAGAAATTCAACCTTAAAAATGCTGTGGTATTCGATTCGGTGGTGAGGCATCTCGGTCACCAGACAAGCACCATTACTGAAGGTTACAGCTACAACCAGCGCATTATAAACGACCGCAATGTTTACCACGCAAAATGGGGGAGTCAGCGTTCAATTTCTTTGAAAAACAAATTATTCAAAGTGTTAAGATCAGTTGGTTTAGGCTTTATGGGTAAGTATCTTTATTAAGTAAGGGATTTAAATCAACCTGCCTCAGTTATCACAAAGATATTTATTTGATGATAATGCCATCTGCAACAATAGATGGTTCTTGCTTTTCCTTATTAGTTTTGTCTGCTGCTACCCATTTGCCATAAGCATAAGCTTTATGTCCGGCAGAGTTTTTAGGAATCGTAAACTTATCTTCAGTATTAATGTAAATATTACTGCCATCAGTTGTTTTAAATATCATCCAGCAACCACTGTGCTGACATGATTCGCTGATTGTGCCATTTAATTTCACCAAATCACCGTCTTTAAGCAAAGTATCTGAAACAGCGGCATCAATAGAAATACTTGACGATTCAAGGTCGGCAGGTGGTTTGCCAAAGCTACCTTCAGCCTTTTCATTGCCACAACCTGATAAAATAAATACTGCTGAAACTGTAAATAATAATTGCTTAATCATAATGCAAATATAAGAAGTTGCATTTAAAAATCCTTTAAACATTGCATCCACTCAGATTAAACTGTGTTTAAAAAAAAGATCCCTTTGCTAACTAAAGCAAAGGGATTTTTTATAAATGCTAAAAGCATTTCAATATTAATTAGTTAGATCAATGACTTCTACTCCGGGATGTTTTTTTGCGTCAAATTCAAAATTTGTAGCCGGCATATCGATATTTGGTGTTACCGAAGTAATGGTAAAAGTTTGAATCATACCGTTTTTATACGAAACCTTCATTGTCTGAATTTGTTTTTTAGTGTTGTCAATTTCCAGTTCTATTTGAAAATAAGGCTTAGTCTTATCTTTAGGTGTAAGTTTTACTTTTTCAATAGTAACGCCATTTTTAACAACATTACCTGTGTACTTATAAATAAATCCTTTTTCGTAAATAGTAAATATTTCAGCTGGATTTATTCCACCACTTTTAGGATTGTATTTGTCTTTGGTAACCTCATTGGTTTCTTTAGTGAAGGTCCAGATTAATTTGCCATTGCAAAATATTTCCTGTCCACCAAATTCAAGCTTAAAGCTATTGCCTTTAGTTTGAATTGTGCCACTTTCAGTTTTTTTATCCTTATTAGCAGTGTTTTCTGTTGTTACAGTAAAAGAAGCCTTAATGGTTTTAAAAGATTTATACTTTTTACTAACCTCTTTTAAGATTTTATCCGCTTGTTTGTCATTTTGAGCAGCTGCCGGAAAAGCTAATGTTAAGAAAGTCAGGCAGATACATATATTTAGTATTTTCATTCGTGCAAAAATAATTAATTTTAACCGCTTATTGCTAAAACTATGCCAAAAATTGAATTCATAACTTATTGATTTGCAATACTATTGGCTAATAGTATAGCTTATGGTCTGAAACGTTCTATAACGTTGGATAATTTATTTACATTTAAATTTAAAAATACTCCGGCAAGTGTTACCAGCATTCCTATAATAACTAAAATGCTGTAAGTATCACCAAATAAAATGCTTCCAAAACCTATTCCCCAGATAATTCCTGCATAACTTACAGATGAAACCCGTGCAGCGGTATCAGCCTGATATGCTCTAGTGATGAAATACTGACCAATTTGTGTAAATATGCCTGTAAGTAGTAAAAATATCCAGTCCTGACCCGATGGCATAACTAGATTAGCAGGGAATAGAAAAAAGCAAAGCAGAGCTATTGGTAATGAAATTAGTGGATGGTAAAATATAATGACATTTGCATCTTCAGTAGCACTCATGTTTCTGATTGCATTGTAAGCAAAGCCTGTAAAAGCGGCGCCTGCCACTCCTGCAAGAAAATCCATCGTACTAACTCCTCCAAAACCTTTTACCATAATAACACCACAAAGTGAAAGCGCAAAACAGGCCCATTGCAGGTTTCTTACTTTTTCTTTTAAAAATAGAAGAGCAATAATGGTTGTGAAAATCGGACTGAGGTAATGAATCACCAGCGCATTGGCCAACTCCATGTGTTGTAAGGTGTAGAAGTAAAATATCAATCCCATACCACCAAAGAATCCTCTTGCAATCAGAAATTTTTTATTGTTACCCCACGGATAAGTATGATTTTTTCTGAGTGTGAGGTAACTGATTATAAGTGTAAGAATTGCCCGTGCAAGTATAATTTCATAAACA
>JACMRS010000185.1 GCA_014376345.1 Bacteroidia bacterium
AACCGAAAAGAGGCTTGTAGGGGCGCACGGCAGTGTGTCCACATGTTAATAAACTGGTGTAAATTTCCAATAATCAATTGAAATCAAAACCCTCTCCTTTGAAGAGGGCAGGGTGAGGCCTTTTTTTCAACCGCCAAAAAGCCCTGAAAGTCCTGGCATCATTGGTCCCGCAAGTTCTTTCATTTCCGCCTCACCGGCAGAAGCAGCAGATTCAAGCGTTCTGTTTATCAATACACAAAGCTGATCTTCAAGCATTTCTCTGTCCAAAAGAGCCTGATCTGTTAAAGTAATATTCTTAACAGCCCTGTCTGCTGTGCATGTTACTGATATTCCATTAAGGGTTTCAGTAGCTTCTATTGAAGACATCCGGGCTTTGATTTCCTCAGCCTTTTTCTTCATTTCCATCAATTGTGAGATATTTCCAAACATGTTTTTTAGTCTTATTTTTGCAAAGCGAAGGTAATATTATAATCATTCATAGAAAAATAGAAGTAATATCAGCCTATTTGATATATTTTTGAATTTTGTTCACCTTTAAAAGTCAGATGGTAAAAAAACTCTTTATTTCAGCAACCTTTTTTATAATGGTTGTCAATCTTTCTGCCCAAAACGGACTTAAAGAAAAAATCGAATCTTATAAAAAAGTAAAACTTACCACTGATATTTCTTTGTTAAGTGAAGATGAAAAACATCTTCTTCAGCTATTTATAAGAGCTGCAGAGGAGGCAGATCAGGTTTTCTGGAAGCAGGCAATCGATTCGAAGCAGAAATTTTTGAGTATGATTAAAGATTCTTTTCAAAGAGAATTTGCTTTGATTAATTACGGTCCTTGGGACAGACTTGATAACAACAAACCTTTTGTTAAAGGATATGGCATAAAGCCATTAGGTGCCGGGTTTTATCCTGCAGACATGACAAAATCCCAGTTCGACAGCATTCCCGGTAAAGATAAATTCAGTCCTTATACTATCATTCAAAAAAGTAAATACGGAAAATTTACAGTGGTACCTTATAATCTTGCTTATTTTCAAAACAACAGAAATATTTCGAACGCGCTTCTTCAGGCTTCCCAAATTGCAGGCTCAAAGCTTCAGGATACAATGCTTCAAAAATATCTTCAACTGCGCTCGCGTGCTTTTTTAACCAATGATTTTATCAAAAGTGATATCGCCTGGCTTAATATGAAAGACAACAGGCTCGACATTATTATTGGCCCGATAGAAAATTATGAAGACCAGCTTAATGGTTTAAAAACATCTTATGAAGCTTATGTTCTGGTAAAAGATATGGAATGGAGCAAAAGACTTGAGAAATATGTTTCTTACTTGCCCGAACTTCAGAAAAACTTACCTGTAGCTCAGATTTATAAGTCTGAAACTCCAGGTAGTTCCTCTCAACTCAATGCTTACGATGTAGTTTATTACGCTGGCGATTGTAATGCCGGAAGTAAAACTATTGCTGTGAATCTTCCCAACGACGAAACAATTCAGACAGAACACGGCACGCGTCGCTCTCAGCTTAAAAATGTGATGCAGGCTAAATTTGATAATATCATGTTGCCAATTGCAAAAGCGCTGATTGATCCCGCACAACAAAAACATGTTACTTTTAATGCATTCTTCGTTAATACAATGTTTCATGAAGTGGCACACGGTTTGGGAATTAAAAATACCATTGATGGGAAAGGCACAGTACGCGAAGCTTTAGGGGCTGATTACAGCGCACTTGAAGAAGGAAAAGCTGACATTCTCGGATTGTATATGGTTACCAGATTGTTTGATGAAAAAGTATTGACAGAAGGCGAAATTGCAGATTATTACGTAACTTTCGTTGCAGGTATTTTCAGGTCAGTGCGTTTTGGTGCTTCAAGTGCTCACGGAAAAGCCAATATGGTTAGATTTAATTATTTCAATGAATTAGGAGCTTTTACAAGAGATACCAAAACGGGCTATTACACCGTTAATATTGAAAAAATGAAAGCTGCTATTGAATCATTGTCTGCATTAATTCTTGAACTTCAAGGCAATGGAGACCCGACTAAAGTACAGGAACTAACTAAAGAAAAAGGTATAATAGGAGCGCTGCTGAAAGCAGATCTTCAAAAGCTTGAAACACTTAAAATACCAGTAGACATTATATTTGAACAGGGTGTTGAAGTACTTGGACTGGCACCAGATAAAGGATTACAACAACAACGAGCTCCACTTCCAAAAGGAGTTATTAAACATTAACAAAACTAAAACACACATAATTAATTCCGCTACGAAAGAACATGAAAAAAAATAAAATTCTCTTGCTCCTGCTGCTGCCTCTTACGGCTATGCTGTTTGGATTTTGTTTGTCAAAAAACAATTCAGGATCTGACGAAGATCTGTCTAAAATCATTCTGGATGTACTTGAAAATTACCATTATCAGCCTACCGCAGTTGATGATAAATTTTCCGGTGAACTTTTTGATCTTTATATCAAACGTCTTGATAACAACAAACGATTCTTTACTTCAGACGATATTGCTCAGCTTCAGCAATACAGAAAAGATCTTGATGATCAGGCAAAAGAAGGAAGGTATGAATTTTTCACTAAAGCCAATGCACTTTATTCTACAAGGTTAAAGATGCTTGAAGCTCATTATAAAACCGTTTTGGAAACTCCTTTTGATTTCACCACAAATGAATATTACGATTTTAATGAGGACAGTTCTCAGTTTCTTAAAAGTGAAGAAGAATTGAAAGAAAGCTGGAGAAAATCTCTTAAACTTCAGGTTCTTGAAAAACTTTACCGTAAAATTGATGTTCAGGATAAGTCCAAAGACCGCAAGGATACTTTGCTTACCTTGAAATCTCAGGATACGCTTGAGGCTCATGCAAGAAAAGAAGTTCTTAAAACGCATAACGACTGGTTTAAAAGACTTAGTAAAGTTGATAAAGAAGAGTTAAAATCTCTTTATATTAACTGTATAACGGAGCTTTTTGATCCTCATACAAACTATTTCCCGCCAAAAGAAAAAGAAGATTTTGATATTAGAATGAGTGGTACACTCGAAGGTATCGGAGCAACGCTTTCAGAAAAAGATGGTTACATTAAAGTTGAGCGCATTGTACCGGGAAGTCCTTCTTATAAGCAGGGTGAATTAAAATCGGGTGATTTACTTATTAAAGTTTCTCAAGAAACAGGCGATCCTGTAGATCTGGTTAATATGAAAGTGGATGATGCCGTTCAGTATATCCGTGGTAAAAAAGGAACTACAGTTAGACTGACAGTTAAAAAGCCTGATGAAAGTATTAAAGTGATTTCGATTGTAAGAGATGTGGTTGTGATTGAAGAAGGTTATGCAAAATCGGGAATTATCAGGAAAGATGGTAAAAAATACGGTTATATTAACCTTCCACAATTTTATACCAATCTGAACCAGTCTGGTGGCAGAACCTGTTCGAAGGATGTGGCCATTGAGGTTGAAAAATTAAAAAAAGACACTGTTGCCGGCATTATCCTTGATTTGAGGAACAATGGTGGTGGCTCTCTTGGAGATGTTGTTACTATGAGTGGTTTGTTTATAGAGCAAGGTCCGATTGTTCAGGTTAAATCCCGCAACAAAACTCCGGATATTCTGAATGATGAAGACCCTTCAGTTCAGTATGATGGTCCTTTAACGATTATGGTTGACGGTTACAGCGCATCTGCCTCAGAAATTCTTGCAGCAGCTTTACAGGATTACCACAGAGCAGCTATTATTGGTACAGGTACTTATGGTAAGGGCACTGTTCAGAGGTTTATAGATCTGGATCAGGGTGAAATGTTCTTTCAAAAGAAAAACGCAAAAAAACTTGGTGCACTTAAAATTACAATACAGAAGTTTTACCGTGTTAATGGCGGTACCACTCAGCTTCAGGGTGTAACACCGGATATTATTCTTCCGGACCGTTATCAGTTTATTGAACTGGGTGAAAAAGACAGTGAACATCCTTTGGGCTGGGACGAGATACCTAAAGCAAGCTATGGAACGAAGTTGAATTATAGCAAGAAAATTAAGAAGGCTAAAGAAAACAGTGCTAAGCGAATGGAAAAAAACGAGGCTTTTAAAAAGATTATGGAGCTTGCTGTAAGGGCGAAAGAGCTTAATAAGAAAACCCATTTTACACTGAATCTTAAAGAATTTGCTGCTGAACAAAAGAAACTGGAAGCAGAAAATGTTAAGTTTGACACTTTCCTTAAAACACTTTCTGAGAATAAGGTTTCAAATTTAACTGCTGATATTCAGGCTGCTGCAGGAGATGCGACAGTTTTGAAAATGAAGCAAGACTGGCTAGGTAATCTTAAAAAGGATATCTATCTGGATGAAGCAGTAGAGATATTGAAGGATTTGAGATAATTCAAATTCATAAATTAAGCCCCGTAATCTTTTCTCAGGAAATTGGTTGCGGGGCTTTTTTTGTTTGCTCTAAAATAAAATAAAATTCACTTTTAACCCGTTATTACGATAAAATTTAGCTTTTAGATTGAAAAATCAGGACATTTTTATTGTTTTTTAAAGTCAATCCTTTGCTAAATTGATATTTTCGTATAAGTTTGTGAAATATTGTCAATAAATTTTTCTGATAGTTTAACCGTGATAAGAATGAATAAAAACACACAAAAGATTTTTACCATAGTATTGATTTCTTTTTCTTTGTTTCTTTTCTCCTGTAAGAACAATCTTGCAGAAGGTGATAAAGCAAAGGCTCAGCTACGATATAAAGATGCAGCCGATTATTACACAAAGGCTCAGACTGACAAAGGAATAACACCTGAACAGAAGAAGAGGGCAATGGAAAATGCTGCTGAAGCTCATCGTATGGATAATAATTACGAAGCAGCTGCAAAAGCTTATGATAAAATTCTGAAAAAAGATCCAAAAAACACCGATGCTTTATTTTATAGCGGTGTTATGAATATGAAACTTATAACGTCTTCAAATCCGGATGCGGAAAAAAATGCCAGAGAAAGTTTCAGGAAATATTTGGAGGAAATTCCTAACGATCCTACAGTACTTGCAAAAATTGCAGGTATGGACAGTATGCAGAGCTGGAAAAATCAACCCAGCAGATTTCAAGTTACCAATTTAAAAGCTGCAAATACTAAATATAATGAGTTTAGCCCAATGGTGTTGGGTAAAAAAGATGAAGAGCTTTACTTCACTTCAGACCGTGACGGAGGAGTAACTAAAAAACCTTATGGCTGGACAGGTAATTTCTATACAGATGTTTGGTCTATGAAGAAAAAAGTTGCTAAAGGCAGAGCATCTAAAGATACTAAAAAAGAAATAGCATGGGAAAATCCGGTTCTTACTTTAGGAACAATCAATTCTAAATTTAATGATGGTGTAACTACTTTCGATAGAAAGTTTGGTACTGTTTATTATACGCAATGTAATGGTGAGGACGGCAAAGGTAAATATTGCAAAATATTTGAAGCCACTAAAAAAGGACTAGAGTGGGGAGATATTAAAATGCTGGAATTCTGCAGCGACAGTTTTAACTATTCTCACCCGGCTTTAAATGAAGACGGAACTAAAATGTATTTCACTTCAGATCGTGAAGGTGGTGAGGGTGGTTATGATCTTTGGGTTTCTAATTATGTTAAAAGAGGAAAAACATGGGGAGATCCAGTAAATCTTGGTCCGGTAATAAATACTAATAAAGATGAGGAATTTCCATATTGGAATACTCATGATCAAAGTTTGTATTTTTCATCTAATGGTCATATTGGATTGGGATCTTTCGACATTTTCAAAAGTGAGGGTGGAGGAGATGAATGGTCTGCACCTGAAAATTTAAGAGCTCCTTTGAATTCCGGGGGTGATGATTTTGGTATTACTTTCGACCTTAACAACCCTGTTCATGGCTATTTTACATCAAACAGAGATATTGGCAAAAAAATAAATGATGATATTTATGAGTTCAATATTACACCACTTGTAATCAGGCTTAAAGGAATTGTTACAGATTGTAACAAAAAAGTTCCACTTAAAAATTCACTTATTACTATTACCAACGATAAGGATACAAATAAAATTGTTATTTTCACCAACGAGCGTGGTGAGTATGATACAGCTCTGAAAGAAAAACGCAATTACGAAATTTCGTGTACCAACCGTGAACTTTATTATTTTGATGCACAATCTAAACAGCAAAGTACAGTAGGTGTTAAATTCTCAACTACATTTATTAAAGATTTCTGTCTTGAATCTCAGATTATTGAAAAACCTTATCCTATTTATTATGACCTGAATAAAGCTATCATCAGACCTGATGCTGCCAAGATTCTGGATGAAGAAATTCTGCCTTTGCTTATTAAATATCCTAAGTTAAGGGTAGAGTTGGGTTCACATACGGATTGTCGTTCATCTTATGAGTATAATATTGACTTGTCTCAAAGACGTGCAGATTCAGCGGTAAATTATCTTGTTAAACGAGGTATTGACCCAAGAAGAATTGTTGCAAAAGGTTATGGTGAATCCCAGTTAGTGAATGATTGTGCCTGCGAAGGAGCAGTTAAATCTAATTGTTCAGAGGCAGTGCATCAGGAAAACAGAAGAACAGTAATTAAAACACTGGATGTAAACTTTGATCCTTCTGTTAAATTTATTGAGTCTACTGACCCAAACAATAAAAATGAAAAGCCAATTATTGTAAAACTTGGTAAAAAAGATGCACTTTATACTGTTGAGTCTGCCGGCAACGGTGTTGAAACAACTGTTCCTGCTCTGATAGCTACGGGTGAAGATTTATTGATTTCATTTATAGAGCTTAAAGCCCTTGTTAAAGCAAACAAAATTAAAGCTACAGATTTAACAGGAATAACTCTTGCAGATATTAATGCAGGTAGATTTAAAGCAAATGCAACTGTTAAAATGATGTCTCTTCGTGTTGGTCCGGCTTCTGCTGGTAAAACAATGACAGAAATAACCCTGAAAGTGGCTAACGATATTAAAGCACCTTACCAGCTTGGTATCAACGCACTTAAAAAGGAAGGTGGAACAATTAATACTGACGAAGATGAGTTGATATTTAAAAATGTAAACAAGGATGCACTTCAGGGAGGTCCGGTTGACAGTAAAATATTGAACAATGCAGGTAACCCGGGCACAGGCAATACAGGTACTTCAAATACTCCGGGTGGTGCAGCTGCAGGAAATACTGGTACAACACCAAAACCTGCAGATACTGTTTCATTGGATGGTTATACTAAAATTCCATTAATGTCCGGTGGTGCTGAAAAATCAGTTGCTACAATGATCAATGACAAAGAAAATGTGAACTGGAATGTTAACCTGGCAGGAAACAAAACTGAAATTGATGAAGAGACTGCTAAAAGACTTTATGAAAATGGAGTAATTAGTAAAGAAGATTTTGAAGATGGTGAAAGCATTAAAATTAATGGTACCAAGCTTAGAAGTAATACCTTTATTATCAAATCTCTTGAGATTAGCGGGGTAACTGTTGAAAACGTGAGAGTTGTAATTAATGGTAAAATTTCAGATCCTGTATTGGGAAAATCATTCTGGAAGAAGCTTAACCCGATCGAGAAAAACGGTTCGATCTATGTAAAGCCTAAAGCTAAAAAAGCCGGCAAGTCCGACGATTAATATTTGAAGAAAGGCGGTTTTAACCGCCTTTCTTTTTTAGTAACAGTATCTTTCTGATTATCAGTATTTGAAAAAAGGCCCTATTTTTTTCAGCAGGCACCAGGGTATCGGTGATGCCGTATTTGTAAATACTGTTGCCTGGCATTGCGGGCATTTTAATAAGTGCAAAGTAATTATTGGCACTAACCATAAAGAAATTTTCAGGAACAACCCTTACGTGAGGATATTTCCTTTTACATCAGAAAAAATGTTTTTCCGCTTTGTAAGACTGCTTAGAATTCTAGGTTTTAGTCCGCAACATTTTGTTATGACATACCAGGCAGAATTAAAAGAAACGCCGCATATTATGGATGCGCTTTGTAAGAAGGCTGGAATGCACATTCATCTCAGTAAGCCATTAATATTCCTAACAGAAAAGGAACTTTCGAAAAAGCAGTTGCCTGTCGGTGAAAAACCATGGCTGGCGATTCATTCAACCGGACTTACAGACTGGACAGACAATAAAAACTATTACCCTGAAAGGTTTGAGGAAGTGGTACTCGCATTAAAGTCGAAGTATAATATTGTGCAGCTCGGACTGGAATCTGATCCTGCTTTATCAGCAGATTTAGATTTAAGGGGAAAGTTAACAGTAAGAGAAACTGCAGCCCTGTTTTACGAATGTAAATTGTTTATTGGTCAGGTGGGGTTTTTAATGCATGCTGCAGAAGCAGCCTCATGTCGCAGCATAATCATCTACGGTGGATTTGAAGCACCATGGCAGCACGATTACCCTCACCAACAGTCAATATACTCACCAGTGTCCTGTGCGCCCTGCTGGCAACTCATTTGCCCCTACGATAAAAAATGTATGGATATGATTATGCCTTCTACGATTGTTGAAATGGCATTGGGTTGAATGAATTGAGAATTGCCTATTGATTATGAATAATTGTAGGGCACACGGCAGTGTGTCCACCTGTGAGGACGTGTGGGTTTTTCATTCATCCCTTGGGACGGTGCCCCAAGTTGAGATGTTAAAGGCCTTCAGCCTTGGTTGAATCTGCATTGGTTGTGATCGGATGTAGGGGCACACGGCAGTGTGTCCACCTGTATGGATGTGTTGGTTTTTCATTCATACTCATATTGTCTTGGGACGCTGCCCCAAGTTGAGATGTTAAAGGCCTTCAGCCTGGTTGAGTCTGGATTTCAGGAGTGTTTCCGGTTTCTTACCCATTAACCTACGACTTTATGTTTCAGCAACTGCAACAAATAATCACCATAACCGCTTTTTTTCAATGGAGTAGCGATTACTCTTAACTGATCATCGTTGATAAATCCCATCTGCCACGCTACTTCCTCGATACACCCTACTTTCAATCCCTGACGCTCTTCTATCACCTGAACAAATTGTCCGGCTTGCATCAAACTGGCAAACGTTCCTGTGTCGAGCCAAGCAGTGCCTCTGTTCAGAATGCCGACTTTCAACTCACCCATCTTAAGATATTCTTTATTGACATCGGTGATTTCGTATTCTCCTCTGTGACTGGGTTCTAAAGCTTTGGCAATGCCGACAACACGGTTGTCGTAAAAATATAAACCGGGAACAGCAAAATTGGATTTTGGGTTGGCAGGTTTTTCTTCGATACTAACTGCATTATTGTCTTTGTCAAATTCAACCACGCCGTAACGCTCAGGATCGGAAACATGGTAGGCGAATACGACTCCGCCAACAGGGTCGGCATTGTCTGTAAGAAGCTTCTGAATGGATGCCCCAAAGAAAATATTGTCTCCAAGTATTAACGCAACTTTATCGTTGCCGATAAATTTCTCGCCAATTACAAAAGCCTGCGCCAAACCGTTAGGCACCGACTGCTCAGCATAAGAAAACTGACATCCCAGCACGCTGCCATCTCCTAAAAGACTTTTAAAATGAGGTAAATCATGCGGCGTTGAAATAATCAGGATTTCATTAATTCCCGCCATCATCAGCACTGACAAAGGATAATAAATCATTGGCTTGTCGTAAACAGGCATCATTTGCTTGCTCATAGCAAGCGTCAACGGGTGTAAACGTGTGCCGGATCCCCCGGCGAGAATAATTCCTTTCATGTTTTATTTAATTTCTGATGAGGTGTTTCATTTGTTTTCATAAATATCCGGATGCCAGATGAATGATCATTTTAACTGAATTTTCATTTTACCTGAATCTGAAATTTCTACGAAGATATAAATTTCCTTTAAACACCAAACAAGCTTTTCGCTCAAGGGCATGATTTTATGATAACTTACAGTTTCTTGTTAATTTTCACTGTAACCGTTTTATTTATGTAATCACCTTGGTCTTCGTTAAAATATTCAATTCGAAACCTGAATTTAGTATTATCAACTTTAGTGATCAGATTTTTATAGCTGTCTTGTTCATATCTGTTATTTTGTGCAAGCCTTACCCATTTACCATTATAATAAGACATAATATAAATATTAACATGTGTTCCAATAAACCATCCCGTTTGAAAGATAATTTCATTTATGCCATCACCATCCAGATCTTTTGTTTTTTCGACAAATCCCCATATTGAATTTTCGATAGTAAATTCAGGTAGCTTACATGAAAATCTGACCCTGTTATAATCGAAATTATCCACAAATCCTTCAAACATTGAATCTGATGTTATTGATGTATCACTGTATCCATAATAAGGCGGATAATAAATAAAAGCAGTATCACTGATTTTATCGTTATTGATGTCACCTAAAATAAATGGTCTCCATTCACCCGCAACCAGAAATTTCTCATTCTTTTTCTTAATAGTAATTGTATCCTTAACAGAAATTGTTTTAGCTTTATCTGTAGGACTGTTACAACAATTAAGACTTAATAAAACAAACGAAGTGAGAAAGTAGTGTTTCAAATTCTGCTGGCCTAATTTAATAATTATGTTTTATTGCTTAAAATGTCTTTTAAATCTTATCCGGTTTGCAACTTGCTTTAGAATGTTTTAAAAATTATTTCCCCTCACCATACATCTCCTGATAATAATCTTTATAAGCACCACTTGTTACATGCTCCAGCCACTCCGAATTTTCAAGATACCAATCTACTGTTTTTTCTAAACCTTCTTCAAATGTTACAGATGGTTTCCAGCCTAATTCCTGCATTAGTTTTCCTGAATCAATAGCATACCTGAAATCATGACCGGCTCTGTCGGTAACATAAGAAATTAACTTCTCAGATTCACCCGAACTTCTGCCGAGTTTCCTGTCCATAATACCACAAAGTAATTTTACCAGATCAAGATTTTTCCACTCGTTGTTGCCACCGATATTATAAGTTTCTCCAACCTTCCCTTCATGAAAAATTAAGTCAATAGCCTTTGCATGGTCCTCTACAAATAGCCAGTCACGCACATTTTCACCTTTGCCATAAACCGGCAACGGTCTGTTATTTTTAATATTATTTATGAATAAGGGAATCAGTTTTTCAGGAAAATGATGCGACCCGTAATTATTAGAACAGTTGGAAATCTTAACAGGCAAACCATAAGTTTCATGATAGGCGCGAACGAAATGATCACTCGATGCTTTTGAGGCTGAGTAAGGCGAGTTAGGACTGTAAGAAGTACTTTCAGTAAACTTTCCCGAATCGCCCAGCGTGCCATAAACCTCATCTGTACTCACATGATAAAATATAAAATCAGGATTTGTTTTATACAATTCTTTTGCTGCATTCAACAAATTGACAGTACCGATTACATTTGTCATTACAAATTCCAAAGGATTTGTAATGCTGCGGTCTACATGACTTTCAGCAGCAAGATGCACCACACCGTCAAATTTTTCTTCAGCAAAAAGCTTCGAAATAAATGCAGCATCAGTAATGTCTCCATGCACAAATCTGTAATTTTTATTGTGATCAATGTCTTTCAAATTTTCAAGATTGCCGGCATACGTCAGCTTATCAAGATTTACAATTGTATCTCCAGGGTGTTCAGTAATAAAACGTCTCACAAAATGTGAACCGATAAATCCTGCACCACCAGTTATTAATATTTTACGAGACATTTTATTTGACTTTAAGAATATTCATTTCATAAATTAATGTTGATTCAGGTGGTACAATGCCCTCAACGCCATTGCTGCCAAAACCCTGATCAAAAGGCAGTATAAACTGACCCTTTTCGCCTGCACGCATTTTCATCAGCATCGCATTTAAACCAATCGGCAGTTTTTGTTTTCCAACTTCAATAATAACACTTTTACCCGAACTGTAAGTGTTCACAAACTCAACCTCATCAAGCAGTTTGCCGATGCAATGAAACTCAACTGTATCACCTTCCTGAATAAATGGCTTGTCTGTTTTCTGAATAATATTGTACATAATCCCAGTTGCAGTATCAGTCTTCATTACCAGGTAACTATTCTTTTTCAGATAGTCGTTGATGTTGTCAATTTCATTCTGATAACGCTTAAGTTTTTCCTGATTATAAATAGCCTCAGCTTCAAGTGGTGTCAGTATTGCAACAGTTTTAATTACGATTTTAATGTCACTACCCGGTTTGATAAAAGCAGGCAAAGTTTCTTTTTTAGTGACGGTGTAAAACGAATCTGCAGATACCATAAAACGCGCACTGTCGCCAGGACTCAACATGCCCAGAGCCTCCATAAAATCACCACCTTTATGAGTAGGATTGTTAAGGATAAGTATGGCAGGCGATTTGCCGAAATTTGAAAATACCAGTGAATCATTGCTCGTACTGATGCTGTAAAAACACTGAACAATATCACTCTTTACAGGCAGTTTTTGATTGTCAGAATGTTTCAGCACTTTAAAGCGCAAGCCACTTTCCGTTTTACCATAATTATTACAGGAAATAAGACCTGTTATCAGCAGAGTTAGTGAAGCTAAAAGTATCAGTTTAAAACCTGTTTTCATGATGTTAATTCTTTAATATGTAAAGGAAGTACTTTTTTAAATCTTGCAACTGTCTCTTCCAGAGTTTCAGTACTGCTGCCGCCTGCAGCGTTAATATGACCACCACCATTAAAGTGAAGTCTTGCAAATTCATTCACATTAAAAGTACCTTTCGATCTGAAACTCATTTTCACCAGTTTGCCCCTATCAATTATCAGAACCGCCAGCCTGATGCCGTTAACTCCAAGACCGAAATTAACAAGTCCCTCAGTATCACCTGTCTGACTTTCATATTCCTTCAGCTCATCGCTTGTAATCGTTATCAGTGCAGTGTTGTAGGAGCGCATTATCTCCAGTTTTTTACTTAAAGCATAGCCGATAAAGCGCACCCTGTTTTCAGTAAAACTATCAAAAAGGCGTTCCTGAATATCAACATGATCCACACCCAGCGAGATTAGTTCAGCCGCAATTTTATGTGTTTCGGCTGTACAGTTGCTGAATTTAAAAGAGCCGGTATCCGTCATAATACCTGTATACAAACAGCTCGCAATCTCTTTATTCATCAGGTTTTTAAGTCCCGACTTATCAATCAGTCTGAAAATAAGTTCACACGTACTGCTTGCTTTAGGATCCCAGAAACTCAGGTGTTCAAATTTCTGAGGAAGTTGGTGGTGGTCTACCAAAATTAATTTCGCCGTACTCTCTTTCACCCGCTCACCCATTTCGTTAATGCGACTCAGGTTATTAAAATCCAGGCAGAAAATATAGTTAGCTTCCGCGATCAGTTTATTTCCAACAACTTCATTTCCCTCATAAATAATGACAGATTCGTTACCCTTCATCCAGGAAAGAAAAGCAGGGTAGTCGGTAGGAGTGAGCACCTGCGAAGGAATGCCCGCAGCTTTCAGAAATAAGTGTAACCCCAGCGAAGAGCCCATAGCATCTCCATCCGGTTTATGGTGAGTGGTAATCACAATTTTAACATTTTCCCCCGCCTGTTTAAGTTCAGCGAGTAATATAGCAGCCTGTTCCATTCTTGTATTTACTGCAAAAATGGTCAAAAAAGGGCAATAATCAAATGAATAGTTCGGAAAGAAATTACGAATTGAGGGAGAATTAATGAAATTACGAATTACGGAATTATGAATTAAGAATTGAGGCTGATTAATATTGAATTGACAACTACAAATTTCGTGCTTTGATGGTTCTTTGGCTACTTCCTGTTATTTTTTGAAGTACCAATACATCGTTTAATAAACTTTCACTTTGATCATAAGATAAATAGCCGGTATCTATCAATAATCGAATCCAGTAATGTGTTTCTCTGGTTTCTTTGTATGAAATAGTTAGTTTAGCAAAAAAATCCTTTTCACTTTGTCCACCAATTGCCTCTTCAACATTTGCACCTATTGAAGTCCCGCATCTCAGCAATTGTTTGCTTAAGTTAAATTCTCTTTTTTCATCACACAAATACTGATATACTTTAACAATACGAACTGCAAATGCATAGCTTTTCTGTTGAATAAGATTGTTTTTTTTTCATAGGTATTGAGGTTAAATGTCCTACTTGCAGATCTTAAAGTATCCATTGCAGGTACTATTAATACAAATATAATCACTTTTTAAATCAAATTAAATTCATGATTATTTTCTTCATTCATAATTCTGTAATTCATGATTCAGTAACCCATTCGTAATTCGTAATTAAATCCCCCTCACCAACTAGTTTTATTCAGTTGTAAATTAATTCCTTCGCCATGCTTTTAATTAAGGGCAGGCCTTCAGAATAACAAGGCTCTAGAAGATAAATCAGAAATTTTTCATTCGTAATTTGTAATTCCGTAATTCGTAATTAAATTCCCTCCCCAACAGCCTTCAAAACCTCTTTCACTTTTAATAAATCTGCTTCTGGGTTGCGGACGATTTTATGCTGATTGTCATTTTTGAACAAGTCGTACGATATAGATATTAGTTTTATGCCATGTAATGGCAATTCTGTAGCTCTTCGTTGATCGTAGATAAGGCGCTGTTCTCCTCTGTGTACACCGCTGACTGTTGTTACATCCTGTTTATCGAAAATGGCGTGAGAAACAGTGTGTTGCGATTCTTTATACTCTATCACCAATTGGTAACTTGGGTAATAAGCATCAACCGGCAATTTGGTTCTCGAAAAACCATCTTTATGCAAATCTCCTAAAAGAAAATCAAAACGTTTCTGACGCTCAGCCTTTTCTCCTAATACCTTATCACACAGATCCAGGACGTAGGTTTCATCACTCTGTAAACGCATTTGATTGGCGGTTTCCTTTTTAACAGAAACCTGCTCTTTGTAAAAGGTAGTAGGGGCAGATTCATTTTTAGGAATAAAATACCAATATGTATTGGCCTCTTTGCGCTCCGCATGCAAGAATGGAATGAGTGACAGCTGATCGTCACTGTCTAATTCTCTAAGAACATCACGAAGAGGTTTTCCGTTTTTATGGTCTTTTTTAAAGATACCCGCTTTAATAAATTCCGGCATCAGTTCTTTAGCCGGCACAATTTTAAGTCCAGAGTTGTTAACGAAAAATGCTTCAATAGCGTTGTTAATATTTTGTATTATTGATTTGTCTGTCATTGTTTTTTTTTAAAGTGAACCCTCGCAGTTCACCTCTGTATTTGCAATCCTGTAATTACTTAATATAATTAGGAGATTCGCACATTTGCCAATACTCAACGATGGTTTTTAAAACATTTTTTAAACCCTCCATACTTGTTGGTTTTACAAAGAAACCTTGAATTGATTTAGAGTATGCATCAATAACAGCTTCTTGCTCTGCGCTTGTAGTAAAAAATAAATATGGAATAGTTTTGATACGGATATCCTCATTTTCATGAATCTGATTTCTTAGTTCCATACCATTAAGTTTAGGCATATTGATGTCTGAAAAAACGATAAAAGGCTCAGTTGTTTTTGCAGTCAGGTAAGCGAGCGCTTCTTGTCCGTCATTAAAAAAAACAATTTCATTTTTGTAATTGAGTTCTTTAAATACTTCGCTAAACATTTCCTGATCATCAGAGTCATCTTCAACAATAATAATTGCACCTTTTTTATTCATTTTTATTTTATTTTTTAATTTACAAATGTATGCTTATAAAATCATTTAATACTCAAGTAAATGTGCGGTTAAATGGGGTTGTAAGGTGAAATCTAGCGTTTCAAGCCATTATAAAAAAGTAAGTCCGATTGTTTTATTTAATCCAAGTTCAAAAATTCTGATTAATGTAGACAATTGAATATTGCCTTTTGCATTTTCTATTTTAGAAATATAACTTTTTTTGGTGCCAGTTTTTTCTGCAAGTTGTTCCTGAATTAAATTTGCTTTTTTTCTTGCTTCTTTTAGCATTTCACTGATAATAAACATTTGGGAATTCTCTTCGTATTTATATCTCTTTTCAGTTCCTGTTTTTCCGTTTTCAACTTTAATGAGTTGATCAAATGTGTTTATGTTATCGTACTTTTTCATGTTTTTTTTAAAGAGTTACGTTTTAAAAAATGAGACCAAATCATAATTTGTATCCCCTAATTCGTAATCTGTAATTCCCTAATTCGTAATTCTTTTCAAAAATACCCTCTCAGTTCCTCAACATTCAAAGGTTTGCTAAGTATGGCTTTAACAAATGGATCGGCTAATGCTTTCTCCTGATCGCCTTTATCAATGGTAGAGGAGAGTAAGAATAATGTAGAAGCACTAGTTATTTTTTCGGGAAGCTTCGCATACTCTTCTAAAAATTCAAAACCATTCATTCCCGGCATTTGTATATCCAAAAGAATGATGTCGGGAATCAGTTTTTCGTTTTCTGCATTTGCTTTTAGGTATTCAAGGGCTTCTGAACCCGAATTATAAGTTAAAGTTTTTGAAGCAGCCTTGTTAAGCTCCAGAATTTTTACCACAACAAAAATGTCAAGCTGATTGTCGTCAACGCACATGTAAAATGCATTCAGATAATCATGATTTTTCATTCGGAATTGTTATTTTAAATGTAAGTCCACCTTCGATATTTGTTTCTACCGAAACAGAGCCTTTTAAAAGATCCACAGCTTCTTTAACAATATAAAGACCAATGCCGGTGCCGCTGTTGTTATTCTGAGCCTTAAAAAACATTCTGAAGAGCTTATCTTTGTCTTCCTCACGGACACCCGATCCATTGTCTTCAATCGTAAATCTGGCTTCTTTTTTATCTGTTTCAACACTGATCCTGATTCTTTTATCAGGATTGTCCTGCCTTTGAAATTTAACTGCATTAGAAAGCAGGTTCCCCAAAATAATTCTCACTCTGAAGGGTGTACTGTAAAAAGTTTCTTCAATGCGGTAATCTTTAATAATGCTTACCGAGCCAAAATTGCTGTAATTAGATATGCTGCCGAGAATCTCGTCAACCATTTTCTCCAAATTTACTTCTGAATGCGAAGCGTCAATTTTTTTATTCTGATGGTATTCTATAATGTTTCTTATAAAAATATCGAGCTTTTCAACACTCTGACCAATCATGCCAAAATACTCCATCAGCTTTTCAGTGTCTGCACCAAAACCTGCAATGTTAACAATGCCAAGTATCGACATCAGTGGTGCCCTCAACTCATGCGAAACACTATAAACAAAACGACTCAGCTCCTGATTGGCTTTGTCGAGTGCCGCAATTTTTTCTGTAAGTACAGATTCTGTCATGTACTTTTGATACGCATTATCAATAGTAATTTTTAATAAGTTAACATCCCATGGTTTGTCTAAAAATTGATAAACACCACCTTTATTGATTGCCGCAATAGCAGCTTCCATATCAGAATATCCTGTTAAAAGAATTTTGATTGCTTTAGGATATTTTGCTGTAACAATTTCGAAAAACTCCACACCTGTCATGCTTGGCATACGTTGGTCTGAAATGATAACTTGATATTCTTTGCTTTCCAGTTTTTTCAAGCCTTCAACGCCACTAATGGCAGTAGAGATGTTATACTCGCGTCTGAAAGTAGCCATGAAAGAATTAAGATTCTCCTCTTCATCGTCTACATATAATACAGTCACCTTGTTATCCTTCATGGTTTAAGATGGTTGATGCCGTGGCAAAGTTATAATAAATTCTGTCATTTTATCCGGTTCAGATTCAACTCTGATAGTTCCGTTGTGTGATTCAATAATCTGGTAAACAATAGAAAGACCTAAACCTGTGCCATGTCCAACATCTTTTGTAGTAAAAAATGGTTCAAAAATACGTGCTTTAACATAGTCTGGAATACCCGGGCCATTATCCTTAATGCGTATTTCTACGCCGTCTTCTAATTCATTAGTAGTTATAGTTATCGTACATTTTTTATTGTGGCATTCTTTTAATGCTTGCACTGCATTATTCAGAATATTCATAAATACCTGGTTCATTTTTCCCGGGTAACATTCTATTTTTTTATCAAGATTATAATCTTTAATAATCTCAATGTCATTTCCCAATTCACTTTTCAGGATAATTAATGTGCTGTCTATACCTTCCTGAATATCAGTAAACTTCAAATCACTTTCGTCCAGTCTGGAAAACAATCTCAGTCCTTTAACAATTTCTGCTGTTCTTGAAGCACCATGGGCAATGCCTTCAAGTAATGTATTTATTTCTGTTTTAAGAAAGTCGAGATCAATTTTAGTTTTATATTTTTCTATTTCTTTTAAATGGCTCTCCTTGTCATCTTTATGAATAGTTTGATCATACAAATCTAACAAACCATACATATCTTCAATGTCCATTTTAAGGGGTCTTATGTTACTACTTACAAAGTTAATAGGATTGTTGATTTCATGGGCGATACCGGCAGTAAGCTGACCGAGACTTGCCATTTTTTCTGCACTTACAAGTTGTGCCTGTGCTTCTTTAAGATCTTTAATAGCTCCGCTTAAATTGGTGTTTGCTACCTGAAGTTTTTCAGTTCTCTCTTCAACTTTTTGTTCAAGCATTACATTCTGCTCACTGATAATTTTAGCATTTTCTTTAACTGCTTCAAGTGCTTCTGCCTGAGAGGCTTCTTTGTCTCTTCTAAGCACGTTTATTTTATCTGCAAGCGCAATAGAAAGCATTACAGCTTCGAGAGCAGATCCGATCTGCATAATGTAATAAGTGAAATCATTGTATGGCAGAATGCCAAAGTCTCTGAGCACGAAAATAAAAACACCTACTAAAAATACAACCCAGGCGAAAAGGAAAAATTTAGCCTCCCTGATCTTCTTTCTGTAAAGTATCACACTTAAAATAAGCATGTACGTAGCAGTTAGTGATACTGCAATCTGTAATATTAAATAGCTAAGTCTGTAGATGCCGGCTAAAGACAAACTTAAAGAGATTCCATACAATATAAATGCAATGAAAAATCCTTTATCAAGTCGTGGAATATTACGTGCAGTATTTAGGAACTGACGCATAAATAACACTGCTGCCGGACCAACGAGGGTGCTGCTGATATACACACTTTCATTAGCCATCCAGGGCCAGTTGGCAAAGAAATATTTAAATGAATAGCCTTGCAAAGTGGCTTGTGTCAGACCTACTATAAAAATATAAATTACGTAGTATAAGTATTCTTTGTTGTCGCCTTTAACAGTGAAATAAAGTGCCAGGTTATACAGCAGCATCACCAGTATAATTCCGAAATAAATGCCTGCAAAAATATCTTTTAAAAGAAGAGATTGAAAGATGCTTTTTTCAGTTCCTGCGTAAACCGGAACCTGAAGTTGTTCATTGGTACGCACTTTCAGAAGTATGCTTGCAGACTCACCTTGACCAATTAAAACATCAAAAATATAATGGTGGTGAGGGTAACTTCTTTTGTTGAAAACATACATGTCACCAGAGGTGTCACTTCTGATCACACTGTCACCTTTCAACTGCATAAAAATTACTTCATCTGTAGTTGCCTGAGCAAGTTCTAGAAGTACTTTATCAGCATTCGTATTGTTTGTAATATTGAGTTTAAGCCAGTATGATGATGCTGTAATGCCAAGATTATGAACGTCAATGGGAACATAAGTAAACTTAAGAGAAAGTGCTTCCTTTACAGTAAAGTTATTCTGTGGATCTTCAAGCCAGGATATGTTTTTGCCAATCAGAAAATGTTTGTCTCCGATTATTTTAACTGTATCTTGTGCATAGGAAGGTAATTGCAATAGCAGTAATAAAAACAATACCGGCAGGCTTTTGTATTTTTTGAGTGTTTTCAATTTCAACGGATTATCAGATCATAACTTATTTCAACTTCGCCTTTTGGCACTTTTTCTTTTCGTATATGTACAGGATTATTTCTAAGATCCATTACTGAAGCCTTTACTTCAGCGGCTGCAGTTGTTAATAAATGTGGATTCTGACTCAAAACTCTTGCTACGTAATTTGAGTTAGGATAAATAAATGTTCCATCATTTCCAAGACTTGTTTCAACCTGAAAGCCAATCCTGGTTGCCATTCTTAAAGTGTAAGCTGCAACTATGGTAAACATAGACGTAACAGGTAACTGGTTAACAATTGACATGCCTGCAATTACCAGTAAAAATGTAATACCCATGTTAGGTGCTTCTTCTCTTGAATTCCATAAACCGCAAAGCTCACAGGTACCACCGTTGTCAGAATATTGTTTTACCATGTTAAAAATATTCTTATCAAAATGTCCTACTGCATCTTCCACAGGCAATGGATTTATTCCATCTGCAATTTGAATACGAATACCACCTAGCAGGTGTTCGGAATTATCTGATTTTGCAGTAATGACGTAGATATTCGGATTTTTAGGCCAGGTAGGTTTGTTAGTTGAAATATTTGTCAGATTAAAGCCTTCAAGCACACGGCGGTGACCCTCGATAAATTGCTGACAATTTTCCGGGTTGTCAATTGCTCTGAATGCTTTGAATGATATCATCTGTATTAAAGCCTGAAAAATAACTCAGTTAATGGTTTTCTAAGACTTCTTACTTCGTGTTTTTCCGCTTCAAATATTCTGAAAATAAAAACAGGTTCTCTATTTTCATCAAGAAACTTTCTATTGAATTCTGCTTGTTGGTCTTTCATTTCTTCTATATCCTCTTGAGATAATCCTTCCCCTTTACCATAATTAACTCTATGCCATATTGCAATAGGAGAAAGCATTGGTTGCATTCCCCAGTTTTTATGGTTCAATAATAGCCATAATCTTTGGATTGCCCTACCTGAATTTATATACTTAACAACAGTATCCTGACCTGTAAAGCTTAAAATGCCTAGTGCAGTGGAACTTGCTATTAATTTTTTACTTAATTTTCCAAGTCCTGCTCCTTTATTCCAGCTTCTGAGTAAGGAAATTACTGCAGGATAAGATGCCATGTGAAGTCCTGCCACATCAAGCGGTCCGAAACCTGCGGTGCGAATATCCAGTCCGTCGCGTTCCTTCTCTGCCTGCTCTTTCGTCCAGCGCATTTCCTTTACAAAGAAATCAGGATGCCCTTCTTTATGCATCAGTCTGATTCTGTCAGCAAGTGCAATTGTATTGGCAATAAACATCATATCTTCTTGATTATCCACAAGAGTTATTGACAAGTCATCTGAATGCCCGATACAGTTTTTAAGGTCATTTTCAACATCAGAAGGCAGTGGTTTTTTATTGCCCTTGTTTCTGTTTGTATACCTTGCGCCAATTTCATTTGCCAGATTAATATCGCATTCATCCATTTCAACACCACTGCGTTTTATTGAAATTGTAGCCACTAAATTCTCACTTTCACCTGCAGGAAATAAATCAATATTAGGTTGAAACCCCATTCTTTTTGATTCTAAAGAAAATGTTTCAATGGCTGTTCCTAAAGCGATCTGGGCGATAAAATTATTGTGATCCATAAAAGAAACGGAACTCGATCTGTCGTGAAACAAATAAAAGATGCCGTTGTAAAGCGCCCATTTCCAGGGTTGTGTATTTCCTGCTGAAGGCGCAAGTAAAACTGCATTAATCAGCGTTTCTATTTCACTTTCTGAAGCAGTCATTTCAGCAGTGTCTTTTTTAAAGTTTGTTTTCAGGAAATTGTGAATCCACTCTTTAGTAAGAGGTGTTAAAGTGTTTTGTTTTAAAACAGTTTTTTCTGAAGAAACAGGATCGCAGAAAATCTCATCCATATCAACATGAAATCTTCCTGATTTGTGAAATTCATCAAGAAGAATTTTTCTAGAAACATCAGCAGTAATGCCACCTCCGAGCGTTACGGCTGAAGCTAGTTGTGGCCAGGTAGTAATGGTTTCACCAATTTCAAGCATTGATGCTTTTGTGCGCTCAGAAACTGTATGCAGTCCTACTATTTGTAACATGTAAGGAATTTTATCCTCATTTGTTTTAAGTGATTTGAGGATGTCGATATTGATGTCTCCAACCAGTCCGTGAAGGAGTGGGCGGTCGGGTTCCAGATCGAATCTTTCAATATCTACCATTCCACGGTCGCTAGCTTCCTGCACAACAGGGATGCCAAGTGAACGCGCCTTCAAACGTGCCAGTATTTTTATATCCAGTCCGTCAGATTCATCAATCAACAGGTCTAGTTTGCCATCACCTGTAAAAAAACTATCCATGTTTTCTTCTGTAATGCCATCATGAAAACATACCACATCGAGGTACGGATCTATTTCTGCAATTTCACGGGCTACAGAAACAGTTTTCAATAAACCAAGATTGTGAAGTGGTGTTCTGATTCTGTTGTAATTACTGAGTTCCAGTATGTCATAATCTGCAATCCTCAATTGTCCGAATCCGCGTTCCATAGCTAATGTTACTGAAACTGACTGTCCCACAGAAAGTCCGATTACACCTATTTTTTTTGTTGAAAGTGTGTTTCGTTCCGCAAGTGTTATTTTATAGTTATTGCGTGAAGTTCTGAGTTCAATAAAATCTTCTTTGTGAAGGATATGAACTAGCCTGAAACTCCAGGGATAATATACCCATGTTCCGATATGCGAGGTATCACCTCCCGAAATGTACTTAATTACTGCATCATTAAGAGATTGTGATGTGTATGTTATTTGGGCATTTCTGCATTTTATAAGTTCTGCAAGCTGTCCAATTATCTCATCGCATATTTGGATATGTGGATTTTCAGTCAGAAGTTTTTCTAGTGCTTCAGCTTGCCCGGGCTTACTTTTGTCAAAGAAATCCGGACGTGTTTTATGTTTTTCAAGGTGATTTATTTTAGCGGTTGTTTGCTCTTGCATAATTTAAAAAATAAAGTACCCCGGTCAAATATAAGTAGCGAAAGTCATTTTAATATAATATTTAATTTTTTTTTTCACTATTTTATCATAAAGTAACAAAATGACCTGTTTTTTACATAATCTTGCATACTGTGTAGAAATAAATTATGTCTGAAGAAAGAATTAAAATTCTGTATGTGGATGATGAAATTCACAATCTGAATGCTTTTAAAGCATTATTCAGAAGAGAATATGATATTTTTACTGCCGAATCTGCGGAAGATGGCATGAAACTTCTCAAAGAGCAGCAACCTCATATAATTTTAACAGATCAGCGAATGCCTGTTTGCACGGGAATAGAGTTTCTGGAGCAGGTAATACCGCTTTATCCTGATCCTATTCGAGTATTGGTTACCGGATATTCTGATATCAATGCGGTAATTGATTCGATTAATAAGGGTCAGATATTTAAATACATTCCAAAGCCCTGGAAAGAAGAAGATCTGCGCATGCACATCAACAATGCTTACGAGGTTTTTCGTCTTCGAAAAGAAAATAAAGAACTGACAGCAAAGTTGCTAGTAGCCAACGAACAACTTGAATTTCTGCTGCGGCAGAAATTATTATCGTAAATGTGATCTGTAAACTTTTGGGGAACCGCAAGGGTTCCCCTTACACGGTTGACCCTTTATTTCCACTCCTGACTTTTACAAAAATTAAATATCTGCAGGCTATGGTGCTTGCCATGCCAGGCATACAAACCTATAATGTGTGCCAGTGAAATATTTTTTTTCTGTTCGGGATGGTAAAAGGTTCTGCTGAAATCTTCAAGCTTCATGCTTTTTAAAAGGGTCACCCATCTGGAGTGCAAATGCTTAACTATTATTACAGAATCCTGAACAGGTGCTTCAAGTACATCAGCTGTAGTAACCCAGGCATCCTGATCATAAGGTTTGATGGTTGGATTTTCTTCGGTAAGCGCCAGCTTGAAACGGGTAAAAGCCTGCAAATGACTGTCAGCAATGTGATGCACTACCTGTTTCAATGTCCAGCCACCATCTCTGTAAGGTGTATTAAGCTGGTTATCTGTAAGTCCTTCGATAGTATTGCTCAGCAAATTAGGAAGGGTTTCTATTTCAATAATCTGTGCCGCAATAAAAATTTCTGTAAATTCTTCCAGCGCGTTATATGACCCAATCGGGCGTATGATTTCTTCAGTTGTCATGTTTTATTTAAAATTAATTTCTGCGCTGTCGCCAAGGTTAAGACTGTAAATTGTGCCATAAAGGCTGGCATCATTTCCGATTAGTGAATTCTGTAAAACAGCATGTTCCAGATGCGCATAAGGTCCGATAATAGACTCTTTTATTATGGATGATTCAATGATAGTATCCTCGCCAATACTGACATTCGGACCGATAATAGAATTGCGGATTTTAGAACCTTTGCCAAAATAAACCGGAGGTACTATAATGCTGTTCTCTACGTTTTCTGCTTCATAAGATGTGAAATTGCCACGTTTTAAAAGCAGTTGATTTGTTTGAAGTAAAATTTCTTTCTTACCGCAGTCAAACCAGCTTTCAACATCAAAAGTACTAAACTTTACACCTTGTAAAATCATACACATCAGTCCGTCTGTCAGGTGAAATTCTCCTTGTGTACGCACATTATTTTCGATATTGTGTTGCAGACAATTCATTAATTGTGCAGATTCTTTAATTTTATAAAGCCCTACCAATGCAAGGTTTGATTTTGGAATATTGGGTTTTTCAACCAACTTGGTAATAAATCCATCTTTATCTGTTTCTGCTACTCCAAACTGTCTTGGATCATCTACTTTTTTAACGCCCAGCGAAGAATGCTGATCAGACAATACTTTCTTAAGATTGATTTCGCAGATGGTATCTCCCAAAACAATAAAAATTTCCTCGTCTTTACCGATGGCATCTTTAGCCAGCCAGATAGCGTGACCGGTACCTTTGCCAACCGTTTGTATAACAAAAGTGGCATTTATTCCGGGATAATTAGAAACAATATAATCTTCTATTTTATCACCAAGGTAGCCGATAATGAATACAAAATCAGTGAACCCTTCAGATACAAGCTGGTCTACTATATGCGCAAGTATGGGCTTACCCGCCACCGGTATCAGCGATTTAGGCTGGGTGTGAGTGTGTGGACGAAGTCTTGTTCCGATACCTGCAACAGGAATGATGGCTTTCATTTTTTTAATTTTATCAGGATGACAAATTTAACAGGAAATTATTTAACAATTCAAATAATTCATGTAAAGGGAATATTAATTTATAGGGTAACTTTGCCTTTATGCAACCGATGCCACAAATTCCGCTAGCAGAGCGCATGAGACCGGCAACTCTCGATACTTTTATTGGTCAGGAACATCTGCTTGGTGCAAACGGTCCATTAAGCAAAGCGATTGAAAATAAGTCTGTTCCGAGTCTGATATTCTGGGGTCCTCCGGGTGTTGGAAAAACAACCCTTGCCGGGTTAATTGCAGAGGCATTAGAATGGCCAATATTTAAGCTGAGTGCAATTAGCAGCGGTGTGGCAGAAATAAGGAAGGTAATTGAAGAGGCTACTAAAACCGGCAAAGCTTTATTGTTTATTGATGAAATACACCGATTCAATAAATCACAACAGGATGCGTTATTAGGTGCTGTTGAGAAAGGAACTGTTACCCTAATTGGCGCCACTACAGAAAATCCTTCTTTTGAAGTCAATAATGCTTTATTAAGCCGATGTCAGGTTTATGTTCTTCAGGAATTTTCGCAGGAGGAGCTTTTGTCAATGTTACAGCAGGCAATTGATACGGATGATTATCTTTTGCAATATAAAATTGATTTAAAAGAAACTGAAGCACTGATGCTTTATTCAGGAGGAGATGGCAGGAAACTGCTGAATCTTTTAGAGTTGATAGTAGGCACTTCAGAAACCAATGGGGTTGAAATTACAAATGAAAAAGTAACAGCAGTTCTGCAAACCAAAATGGCTTTGTATGATAAAAGTGGTGAGCAGCATTACGATATCATTTCTGCGTTTATAAAAAGCATGCGAGGCAGCGACCCAAATGCTGCAGTATATTGGCTGGCGCGGATGTTAGAAGGAGGGGAGGACATTAAATTTATTGCAAGAAGAATGATTATTCTTGCGAGTGAGGACATTGGAAATGCAAATCCTAATGCGTTGCTTCTTGCAAATAATTGTTTTCAGGCTATCAATGTAATCGGCAATCCGGAAGCAAGAATTATTTTATCACAAACAGCAGTTTATCTCGCCTGCAGCGCTAAAAGCAATGCTTCATATCTGGCGATAAATGCAGCGATGTCTTTAGCTTCGAAAACAACAAATTTACCTGTTCCGTTAAACATCAGAAATGCGCCTACAAAATTGATGAAAGATCTGAATTATGGCAAAGGTTATGCCTACGCACATAATTACGATAACAACTTTGTAGCACATGAGTTTTTGCCGGATGCAATTAAAGGAACTGTCTTTTACGAACCCGGAAGTAATGATAGAGAAAACGATGCAAGAAAGTTTTTAAGGCTGCGCTGGCAAACGAAATATGGCTATTGATTTATCAATAAAAAAATAATTATTTAACAGACTCACCTTGCTTCACTAAATTAATATCTGTTTTTTTTGTAAGTCTTTTTATAAGATAAATAATAGCTGTAATACCCGTAATAATTGCGGCTACCATGGCAGTTAATTCAACAGTTGAATCATAACCTATCACCTTCATTTTGATAGCAATGGTTGCCCAGGCAACTACTGCCGGGAATATAGGATCTTTGTAGCTAATTCCGGTAATCAGTGCTGCAATAGTTGCCACCGTTATCATGATAACTGTCCAAACTGTTTCGCTTATTCCTGCGCCATTCCAGCCAATTGAAACCAGCCAGGACGAAACACTTGCAATAACAGCCACCGAAATCCATCCAAAGAAAAGTGCAAATGGAATGGTCACTTTATAACCAAGTGTGTATGCAGCTTTATAAGATCTGATAAACAAAATCATACCCAGAATTAGCATTGCAAAAATAACGACAACACTCATGCCGATCCAGTAGTTTGTGTAAACAAAAATCCAGAGACTACCGCCGATATTTGCGAGTAATAATGGACCGCTTAGGAGTTCATATTCTTCGTGTTTTTGTGAACGCGGTAAGAGTTGAGTAATGCAATAAATGATAAAAGACAAATAGATTATTCCCCATATTGCAAAGGCATAAGGAGCGGGTGTGAAGAGGTTGTCATATTTGTCTGAAATTACTTTAACGCTGTCTACTCCGGAAAATTTTGCATAAAGATAATTGAAAGCAATATTGAGAATAACAACAATAAATGTTGCCCATCTTAAAGCTGTGTTTGATTTAGTAGGATTTTGCATTTTAATTTAGTTTTTACAAAAATGGCTGTTTTCATGTAAATAGTTTTACAAAATTTATTGAAAGATTTATATGGTTTTGAAGTTAAATTGCTTTATTTGTAGAACATTGAATATATAAAATGCTAAAAAGATCATTTAGTTTTAATGGCCGTGCTAGGAAGAAAGAGTATTTTCTATCAGTAGTAATTTTTTTAGTTTTAGTTTATGGTGGATCTTATTTTATAGATGTCATTACAAATAGTATCACAGGAAAAAATTTTAGTGAAAAAAGTAGTGCTATGGAATGGTTGGAAGTATTAATTTTAATTATAGCATACTGGTTTATGCTTTCGCAGAGTACCAGAAGATGTCATGATATTGGGAGAAGTGGTTGGTGGTGTCTTTTACCATTCTACTGGCTTGTTTTAATACGACATCCCAGCAGTCCTGAAGGCGAAGATTACCAAAGTATTAAAAGGCGTAATGCAATGACTGATATTATTGATAGTGAATAGTAGGGTTAATATATTTAATCCAAAAAATATTTCAGATTAAGCATCGTTAACAATTAATGAAGCTGAAATCAAACATCAACCAGAAATATATGAAATTGGTTAAATGGTTTATAATTTCAATATTAGTAATGTTGGTTTATTGCAGTTATGCCGTTTGTTTTGGGAGCAGTAGACTTTCGGTTTTATTAAATCTCTACTCAACCAATTTTCCAGATGGTTTTAATGAAATTTCATTTGAAAGCCGCAGACTTTTTAAGGATCATGTTTATTTTACCTGCACTTTAACTAAAGATAAGTGGGAAGATTGGATTAAGAAGGAAACTTTTGAAGTGATATTAAATCCTGTTCTGAATGGTCAAAAAGGCTATAGTCGTTATAATTCTATTCCATTAACTATGAAAAATTTTGAAATTCCTTATTCAGTTCAAATCCGCAAATCTAATGGTGATTGCATTTTATTTTTAATAAAAAATACGGATAGTGAGGAGATTAATTTACTGGTAAGTTGTGATTATAATTGAGTTATAAATAATTATTATGAAATTTAAAATGTTGTTATTTTCCATTCTCACTATCATTGGAATACTCTTTATTTCTGCCGCATTTTATAATCTTTATTACATATTAAATAGGGATTATATTGAATTGTCTTTATACAAAGTGAAACACTATGAAATGTCAGCAGGGAATTTATTAACGATAATATTTTACACCTTTTACTTTTGCAAATTCAGTGCTTATTTTTTATGTTTTATTATTTTAAAAGAATATTTTTATTTTTCAAATAAGTTGTACATGCTTGTTTTAATTGTTAGTGCTTTTTTAATTGAATGGATACTCAATCAAAAAGACATAATTATTATAGAAAAATTTATTTACCAGAATATTGATACTAATATTTATTGTGAATTTTGTTTCTTTTTGTGTTTTTTAGTTTCAGGACTCTTTTTTTTGATTAAAGGAGCAAAACGAATAAGTGCTATTAGTCCATCTGTTTGATTCAATTTAGCATTACAGCCTAAACACGATTGAAATAATTTGAAGTTAAAAGCGTTTATATTTAAATTATGCAATTCAGATATTTATATACAATTCTATTGTTGATTTTTATTTCTAAAAATCAGCATTCATTTGCACAAAAGATCAGAATGAACAGTTCAATTGATTCAGTAATTACTGTTTCTGCTACTGAAAAAAGTATAGTTTATTCTTTCAAAAATGCCGATTCACTTAGTATTTGTAGAGAAAATTATACTTTAGTGTTTCAGGAAGATGAGTGTTTCAATTGTAAGCACATTAATATTAAGAAATTTTATTTTCAAGATTCAAGAGTTGTTAATCTTGGATATGCTGCGGAAAGAATTATCTGGAATTATAGTTGGTGGAAAAATGGAAAAATTAAAACCGCTAATGAAGTTTTGAATGAATGTAATAATTTAATTATGATTCGCACTGAGTTCGATTCAGTTGGAGTTGAAGTAAACTGCAGTAAATACAAATTTATTAAAGACACTCAGTTAATTGATTATCCACCGGGTTACGGTGTTACCGGATGGTTTAAAATTTCTTTAAATGAGATCAACGATAATTTATTTTATTGTTATTCATTTGATGATCAATACATTATTTCTCGTAAATGCAGAATTAAAGACATTCCAAACATACATAAAAACTTCGCTTTATCTGCTTAGCAGAAACAATACGACAGCTCAATGATCACCTTGTTTTTGCCTCAATGCACCAAATATTTTGCTTTAAAGAAACATTCTTAATAAGTTCTTCGTTTCAAGTTCAATAAAAGTTTCGTCAAAATATTATTTTATTAAAAAGCACATCCAACAAAAAAGCCCCTGCAAATATTATTTACAGGGGCTTTGATAAATTTAAATTTATTATTTAATTATCGCAAATTTCTCTGTTGTACTGCCACCGTTATACTGCATTGTTACAGTATAAATACCTTCGGGAAGTGCAATCAGATTAAGTGAATTTGTATTGAGTCCATCAGTAGCGCTGACCGTTTGGGTGTAAACATTTTTACCAACCATGTCAGTAACAGTTACTTTTACAGCCTGCTCGTCATGTGAATTAAATTCAAGATTGAATAAACCTGTATTTGGATTTGGATAAATTTTAGCCTGTTCAATAGCTGCAGAACGTTTGTAAACCACAGCAATTGTTGAATAAGTTATGGTACCGTTTAAATCAATTTGTTTCAACCTGTAAGTTATCGGTCCTGCTGGAAGTTCATTCACATCATCAATAAAATTATAACTTACGGGAGCACTTGTATTTCCATTTGATCTTACAAAACCCACTTTTTCAAAACCTTTGCTACCACTGTATAAACGTTCAACTTCAAATCCTGCATTGTCAGTTTCTGAAGCTAGATTCCATTTTACTTTTGTTGTGCGGTTTTCAAAAAGATCAGCCGTAAAACTCAACATATGAACAGGTAATGCTGCTCCACTTGTCTGGAATTGATATTTACAAGAACTGAATCCGCAAGTTGGACTGTTATCATCTACTATCATGTAATATTCTGTAGCAGGAGCAAGTATCCATGTCAGAGTACCTGAACTTGAAATTGTCTGACAGGTACCCATTTGCGAACCTAAACCAGGACATACACCGGTGTTAAATATACTCACTCTTAAACCATTCGAACATTTGCTGATATTTGAAAAGGCTGCATTAAACGGCTGGTAGTAAATTGAATTGTTTGTTCTAAATTTATACATGTTAGAATTACATGCTGCCTTGCCACAAGTTGCAGGTTCGCCTATTTCTGCTGTTGCTGCACACAAGCTGTCCAAACCGGAATTTAATTTTGCTGCTTTATATAATGAATCTGCAGAGCTACAAGCATTGTTAACCATCGGGAATGAGTAACTTACTTTGGTAGAATCTATGCTCACACAATTACCATTTGTAATTGCCCATCTGAATGTATAATTGCCATTAGTCAATCCTGAGATGCCTGTATTGCGTGTTGCAGGTGCAGCAATAGTAGCAGTATTAGGACCTGAAAGTTGTGTCCACATACCTGTTCCTACAGAATCTACGCTACCATTTAAAGTTGTAAAATTCTGACAGATTACCTGTCTTGCGCCTCCAATTGCAATTGCCGGTATTTTCACAATTTTTACTGTGTCGAAAGCATCACTGGTAGGGCAACTTCCGCTTTTAATGCGCCATCTGTATATATAGGTGCCTGTATCAATTCCCAAAACTACAGGAGTAGGAGAGGTTGAATCTGTAAATGAAGTACTGAATGGTCCTTTAATCTGCCTCCATGTTCCTGCACCTGATGAAGGATTGTTGCCATTTAAATTTACAGGTTGTCCGATACAGGTTTTAATATTAGAAGGACTTGCTGTTGCAACTGTAGGAAGGCTTGATAAAACATATTTTACAGTATCTCTTGAAACACATAAACCATTAGTGATAGTCCATATATAATTATAAGTACCTGAAGTCGTTAATGTCAAACCTGAAGTGTTTGATGCCGGTGTTGCAATAGTAGATGACGGCACAACATTTTGTTTAGACCAAGCACCAGTTCCAATAATGGCACTGTTACCATTAAGAGCAGTAGTGGTTCTTACACATATTGCTGAATCTGAACCTGCATTAGAAACAGTTGGATTTAGAGAAGGTACAAAAATGGCAATGGTATCAATGCTCGGTGAGCAAACAACGCCACCACTTCTGATGTCCCAAACATATTTGTAGGTTCCTGTTGAAGTCATACCCGTAATTTTTGTCGCAGGATTTGCCGGTTCCTCGATAACAGCTGATAGCGGACCGGAAACTTGTCTCCAGTTTCCAACACCAATTAAAGCAATGTTTGCACGCATTTTAACATAGCCAGGACAGATTGTTGTATCCGCGCCGGCATTAGCAGTTGTTGGTGCTGCAAAATTTTCAATTCTAACCTCATCAGCTCTCGAACAGAAACCATTGGTAACAGTCCAGGTGAAAAGATAAAGTCCGGTAGTTACACCAGTAACTGTTGAGTTGAATAATGTTGGAGTGGTAATAGTTCCTGCTGGACCTGCAGATTTTGTCCATACCGCAGTATTTGGTGACACATTATTACCAGCCAGAGTAAATGAAGAAGCATTACATAAAGCCTGATCTGTACCTGCATTAGGCACTTTAGTGGTATCAGAAATTATCACTTGCATTGTATCAGTAGTTTGCGGACATCCCCATCTGGCAGGGACAGTAAATGCAAACTTATAAGGAGATCCTGCAGGCGAAATGCCTGTTACTATTGCGCTGTTGTTTGAGGTAGTTGTTACAGTGCCTGATCCGCCGGCAGCTTTGGTCCATGTGCCAATACTTCCTGAAGGTCCTATTAAACTTGTACTTGTCAGATTGCAATATCCTGCATCAGCACCGGCTGCGGCACTTATCACAACTGTATCACTTACAAAAGCACTCTGTGCAGGGCACAAACCACCATTTGAATAGGCTGTATATTTAAAATTGTAAATGCCAGTTATTAAATTTGAAACCAATGTGGTAGCAGAATCAGGATCAGCAATATTGGGTACATTCGGAGCAGCACCATTCAGTGACCAGATTGAGACTCCGTTTTTAATTCTGTTGGCTGTTAGTGTTAGTGAAGTACCTCCGCAAAGTTTTTGTGAACCACCAATTACAGGAATTATTGGTTTATTATCAATATTAATTTCAACTGTATCAGTTGATCCAGAACAAGCATTGTTTGTAACAGTCCATGCAAAACGATAGCCTCCTGAAATTAAACCTGTAAGTCTTGCTGTAGGAGAATGAATATCAGTAATTGACCAGCCTGCAGGGCCTGAGGCTAATGTCCAGGTTCCGATTCCTATTGTAACAGGAGTTGCACTTAAGGTAACAGAGTTTCCGCAACTGTCTCTATCAATACCTGCATTTGCAACTGTTGCACTTGATGAAATTGTAATCATCACGCTGTCTCTGGTTGGTGCACAGGTGCCACGAATATTAATCCATTCGAAAATATAAGTACCGTTTGTCAATCCTGTTGCAGTCGTATTAAATAATGAATCATTAGTGAATGACATAGCTGGTCCGCTCACTTTAGTCCACGCACCTTTAGCAGGTGCAGGATTGTTTCCTGCAAGAGTTATTGAAGTTGTTCCTGATGAAATACATCTATCAGATCCTGCATTTGCTTTGGGTGGTCCAAGTGAGCTATTGGTAGTAATTACAACTGTACTTGAATCTTTTCCGCAAATATTACTTACAACCCACTTAAAAGTATAAGCTGTGTTGGCAACCATACCGGTTACTACTGCATTTGGTTTGTTCACAGTAGTAATGGTAATACCTGCAGATGGTGTAACTGACCAAGTGCCGGTTTCTCCTTTTGCAGGAACATTGCCATCAAGGGTTATAGGAGTTCCATAACATACGGTTCGTGAAGATCCTGCAGAAATAGATTGGGGTAGAGTAGGCGCGAATACAACCTGAACATCACTTTCTGCTTTGGGGCATTTTGGCCCACCATTGATGGTCCATCTGAAAGTATATAAACCTCTTGAAAATCCTGTAACCAAGGTATTTGGATCATTTGGTCTTACAACGCTTGTTCCTGATGGTCCATTTAAAACAGACCATGTTCCGTAACCTATTAGTGGTACGTTACCTGCAAGGAGCGTTGTGTCTACGTTACAAGGCAAAAACTGAGGCGTTCCTGCATTGGCTCCGAGTGGAGTTTTTGAAGTAACAATTCTGAAATCGGTTGAAACATTGCTGCAGCCTACGCCATTATTTGTTGCTCTGGTAACTCTGATAATATAAGTTTCAGGTGCGGTTAATCCGTTAATTGTAAAAGGATTACTTGCAATAGGATTATTTCCTGATGGTGTAGAACCCCAGGCAACCGGTGCGCTTATTACTGTGTAATAAAGTTGGTTTCCACCTGAAGAAGTAACAGATACATTGGTTGAAATAACATTACAAGGTAGTATTGAGTCTCTTATAGAACTTATCGAAGGGGCATTTGTGTAACTGATTGATGCTGTTGTACTTGAATTACATCCTGTAACACTATTGGTAATTGTATATCTGAAAGTATAGGTACCTGAACCATTCAAATTAGAAATAGAGGTGCTTGATGCAGAATCGTTAGAAAATACAACACTGGATGGATCGGATAATTGCGTCCAACGGACTTTCTCTCCTGAATAAGTTGCACTGTTTCCTACAAGAAAAGCAACTGTTCTAGCATCACAGAAAACCTGGTTTGGCGCAGACGTTGCTGAAGTGGATTGTGTAGGTGCCGGAATATAGATCGACATTGTATCCGATCCATTAGCACAAGGTCCGCTAACGGTCCATTTTAATTTATAGGTACCCGGGCCAACTAATCCGCAAACATTACTTGTATTGCTGTGATTATTTGAAAAAGTAACATTTGTTGGACCTGTTACCAGTGTCCATGTTCCTTGTTGGCTACCGAAATTATTTCCTCCAAACGTAGCATTCAAATTATAGCATTGCGAAACAGAATAACATCTGCCTAATGCTGCATAAGGACCGGCATCAACAGGTTGAACACCACCATAATTAGTAATAACAACATCATCGAAAGATGAGCATGTATTTGTATTTGTAATAGTCCATCTAAGTGTACTTGAACCAGCTGCAGAAGTAGTTGTTGATATTGTAGAAGTTGCTGAGGAAGGTGAATTGATAGTAACGCCGGCATTGTTAGCACTCACAATGCTCCATGAACCTGATTCATTGACTCCGGGTGAATTACCTGCAAGTAAACTTGAACCAGGACATGCAGTCTGGTCCGGTCCTGCATTTGAAATTGTAATGGGCTGCGTAAACACTTTTACATCATCAAAAATTTTGGTGCCATCGCTACATGTTGTTGAAAGTCTAAAAATGTACGTTTTGTTAGCACTGTATCCTGTTACTGAAGTTGTAAGTGAATTTGGAGAAACAATTACAACTGATGGTCCTGAAATTTGCGACCATGTGGAAGTATTAGGAGGCTGGAAAAGGCCGCTTTTACTTCCTGTCAGACTTAGGGATTGATTTACACAAATGGTTTGGTCAATGTTGGCATTAACTGTACAATTTTGAGCAAATGTTTTTGCTGAAAGAAATAGCAAAAAAATTATTAGTGATAATTTTAGTTTCATTTAATGATACTTAATTTTTGCAAATTCAAATGAAAAGATGTAATTATTTATGAAAAAGATGTAAAGGTTATTATCTAAATTATAAAATAATACCAAAAAATGTACACAAAAATTTTGTAAGGTCAATAATGTTACAGGTTTCAACGGGATGTTTGGTTGACGATATAATTGAGAGTTGACAATTTTTCAAAAGCCCTTGAGTTTCTTTAGTTTCATCCAGACTTACCATTCTGTCAGAATCTCCAAGGCAAAACATTACCGGAATTGTAACTTTTTCGAGATCTTCATTTTTAACCGGAGGTGCATTTCCCATATCTGTTAATAGTGTGGAAGTTGCCGATAAAAGTGATTTCCATCTTTCTTCTGAATGAAGAAGAATGAGTGATTGTGCGTAAGCTGGAACTTTTTCTTTTAATATTTCAGGATTGAGCATGGCTGTTTCCTTTTTAGCAATCTCTGGGTTCCACTGCCATTTTGTTGCCAGTGTAGCAAGTGCATTTATTTTTTGCGGAAAATTTATTGCCAAATACATTGCTACATAACCACCCATACTGTAACCAAAAAATGAGGCTGACTGAATATTGTTTTTATCCATGTAATTAATCACTTCCTCAGCAAAATTGCTGATAATCATTTTAGAAGGAATTTCACTCCCACCATGACCTGAAAAGGTAAGAATGTGATTTTGATGTTCTCCTTTCAGAGCGTTAGCAATAGGTTCGAGTTGATGGGCAGTTCCAAGTGCGCCATGCAGAAAAATAAGATGTTCCATTATTTTTCGATATAATATCTTATTGCAAGTTCATAGCCTTTAAGTCCAAGACCGGTTATTGTACCTACGCAATATTTTGAAAGGAGGTCGGTATGACGCTCAGGTTCGCGTTTGTAAATATTTGATATGTGAATTCCAATAACAGGTGTTTTGATTGCAGCAACAGCATCGGCAAGGGCAACAGAAGTGTGAGAGTAACCACCTGCGTTGAGTATAATGCCATCAAATTTTCCATCGGCCTGCTGAACTTTATCAATAAGTTCTCCTTCTATATTACTCTGAATATAACTTAAAGCTGTATTTGGAAACAATGTTTTTAAATGCTCAAATGTATTGTCAAATCCCTTAGTACCGTATATTTCAGGTTGTCTGCTACCAAGCAGGTTCAGGTTTGGACCGTGAATAATTAGTATGCGGATTTTTTCTTTAACCATAACAATTACAATAATACTATGTCGGGTTTAAATAATTGCTATAGTGTATTGAATGAAATAGTCTTAAAAGTAAAAAATCCCTTCCGCATGAGCGAAAAGGATTTTTTTATATTTAATTAAATGCGAAATTTATTATTCGAAATAGTAAGTGTAAGTATTACCACCATCATTTTCTTTCAGAATCAGTTCGTCATGAGCAAGACGCTGAATTTGAAAAATAGTAGTTTCGTTGTCTATATTGATCTTAACATCTTCTTTATCGTTAACAAATTCCCATGTACCTTCACTTGTTTTAGTGGTAGTTGCACCGAAAAAAGTACCCTGTACTGTTTGAGTTAAAGAACCGCTTTTGTGAAAATTAAGTTTATACGTCTGTCCTTTTACATCCTGATTTTCACCGTTTTTCTCAACTTTAGTAAGAGTCCAATCGTTAGTAATACGTTGTTTTCTTGATCTTAATGAAAGTCCCGGATCATCTTCACCTTTTTTACATGACTGCATTGCAGGGAATACTGTAAGTGCAACTATGGCAGCTATCAGAATGTGTTTAAATTTTTTCATAATTTGTTTTTAAGTTTATGGTGCAAAGATGGGGCAGTGTCAACTAATTAAAGTTATAAAACTTCACATATAAGTTACATAATTCAAATCGTAATATTTGGTTTAAGAATAGCCTGAAACAGTGCATTTAAGTTAAATTGTAACTTTATTTGTAATAATAGCTGTAATTTTTAATTCTGGGATCATACAAGTATTCAGCTGTTTTTTTTATAAAATATTGATTAGAAAACACTTCCTGAAGGTAAAAGTCTCTTGGAATTATTGATGATAAATATTTCGTAAAATTTAGACTGAATGACTTGAATTTATGATTTTTAAAAGTGCAAAGCCATGGAAGCATATACGGATTTTCTTTATCAGGATCTTTATTTACATATAAAGTGTCGTTGTTTAAGTTGATGAATTTAATATCAAAAATTGTTATTGATGTTGAAAATGAATTAACTTCATAGTCCAGTATTTTTCTGATTGTAATACTCCCTGTGGTATCAATAAATGATTCGTCGGGAATGTTAATTTTATAGAAATATTTATCTTTATGAAAATGATTATACCAGTTGTTATTCCTTATCCTGTGGAATTGTGCAATATCATTTTCCGTTATTTTGTAGCTACTAATACCTGCTACTTTATTGTGATTAAACACCAGATCGAGCAAAATTGAATCTACAATATTAGTTTCAGTTATATTTTTGAAAATAAATGAATTTGTATCACCATCGCAATAATTTGAAAAGTTTTCTGTTTCTGCATGCTTGTCATTTACTTTATAAATTATTTCATTAATATTCCAGTCGAAACATCCGGAATAACCAGCTCTAATGATAATTTTATTTATAGGAAAAGAAAGAAAATTGCTGATTGAAGTATTAGGATGATGTTTTTTGTGATCTGATTTAAATAGTGGTTTATGAGTTTGTGTTAAAACAGACATCACAAATAAAAGGCAAATAGAAATAGTAAATGCAATTATTACCGGTCCTTTTCCCATTTTCTCATAATTCCTCCTTTGCGATTTTCGGTTTTCCACCCTTTTTCATCCGCCAGTTTAAATACTTTTTTCCTGAGTCTGCGGGGATAAAATATTTTGCGGGATGTTTTACTGACTGTATATTCTGGTAAAATATTTATTTTACTCAAAAGATCATAACCCGCTGCACCGCAACGCATGCCAAATAAAGCATAATCATAAGGCGATTGATTAAGATAAAGTTGAGCAATACTGTCAAAATGTTTCTTTTGATAGGCTGTAACCGGAATGTATACTATCGCTCTTTTAACACTGTCAGCATCGCTGCCGAATATGCTGTAAAAAGTTTCGATACTGTGAGTTGTAAATGTACTGTGTCTGTCTTTTTTCGGGAAAATGTGGAATTTTCCACTTGGAATAAAATCAATTATTTGACCATTCCCATTTTCAACACCCACATGTCCTCCAAGTTTGCCGCCAAACCATTTACTCTCCGACTTTTTGTATTTTTTAAGTGGTTTTGAACCGTAAAGGAAATGAACTTTTATGTAGGCAGTATCCTGAGAATATAACTTCAGACAGCTTTGCATTAAAAAAGAAAGGATTACTATTGTCTTAAAAAGATGTTTCATATTTAAACTTTCAGTAATTTGATGTTTGTCTTATTGAAATTTGTTTTAATGAACAGATTTTAAGTTGGGTAAATATTTAAAAAATATTTAATGCACGCATCCTACACAAATTCTGGCCATTATTTTAAAACTCTCTTTTTTGTATTTTAGTATGCGATTAAGTAGAATGTTAGCCATTTCTTCGTTCATTATCGTTCAGAATATTCATCTTTAAACCCTCTTATCTTAAATCAAGGTCTATATTTAATATTTTCTGCCTTCAAGCAATTCAATTGTTTTTTTTATTAAATCCGGAAAACTCACTTTTTCATTTTTATTAAAATCAAACATCACCATCACATCCCAAGCTTCTGCAACGAGTGTGCCTTTTTCATTATAAATATTATGTGTAATGCTGAAGCTGGTATTTTTAATGTAATCAACACTTGATGCTATGATTGCTTTACCGGGATAAAACAGAGGTGCTTTAAAATCACATTTACAGGACGCCAGCATTGGTCCTGTATTGGTTTCTTTGTGTAGTCTGGATATTCCGGTATGATCCCAGTAATTAACCCGTGCAGCCTGAACATATTTAAAAAAGGATACATTATTTACATGACCGAAATAATCAAGCTCGCTCTAGTCAATCCTGAGCTCTAATGTTATTTTAAATTTTGAATTAATCATTGTTTTCTATTTCAGCATATATTAAACCTTTCTAGTGCATTGGCTTTTTATTTTTTTTCTGAATGTTTAAAATGAAAGTTAAAAGCCGATTTGATAATACCTTTTTTAAATAACTTTTCATCTATCACCATTGATCCTGATATACAGCTATATTCTGCACTTCCTCCGGAAACCAGGCTATTAAGCTTTATAAATGCATAACATAATCCGTTTATTATCTCAATATTCAACGAGCAATGGGTTGCAATATTACACAATGAATAACAGTGGATGCTGTCTTTATTGATTCTTTTAGCAATTAAATAATCAGTGCCTGCATATTCATAGCACCAGGCTTCGCATACCATAGAATGCTTAATGTGGGTAGTATCTACAATTTTGTAATAAGATTCCATAGAATCTTTCAGAATATGATCATTTGAATCTAGCATTTCCGGCAACCACACCCCGCCATCAAGCGCACCAATACTTCCATCATTGCGAACTCCGACACTTTCAGGATAGCTCCAAATATTATGAAATGAAAAATCTCCGAGAATTGATTGTGCCCATTTTATTTTAACCGGAATTACTTTTGTTTTCGGATATTTCTGGCCATAAATTGTATTTGCAGTTACTACTAAAATTAAAAATATAGAAAGCTTTTTCAACATCATTAATTTATCTTCTTCAGAATAACATTTTGAGGCAACTCAAATACTTTTTTATCTATTGTTTTACTTTCAATGTTTTTGATTTCGTAAGCTACCATGTAATCCCCGAAATCCATTACCAACTTATAGTATAAACCTTTCATTTTTTGTGCTGAAAGGTCATTAAAATAGTCGTGATAATTTTTATAAAGTTCCGGATCTATAAATTCATTGTCTTCAGGATAAAAATACGAAAGTGTGACTTTTCCGCCTCCTTTAACTTCAGTTCCGGTAACGTAAAATCCTTTGCAATCTTTGCCATTGATTATTTCATTTTCTAATGTGTCACTTTTTTCAAATATCAAGGAGTTATCAGAACAATCAGCATAAATAATGGTGTCGTGTCCATGAAATTTGGCATAGCATTTATTTTCTTTCTGTTTGTAAATAAAATAGTCGTACCCATGATTTCCTGTTTTTAGATAATCTCTTCTGATATCGCCTTCAGCATTGATTGTTAACTTCATTGTCTCGCCGTATTTTTCTTTATTGAAGGTATTGTATTCAACATCTTCAGTAAGGCCAACAACCGAAACTTTATAGGTTACAGTTCCCTCAAACTTTTTATTCTTTCCATTATTGCAACCGCAAATAAATAAAATTATGATTGTTGAATAAATTGTTTTAAGCATTATAAATATTATTTATAATTTATTACTGGAATACCTGACAAGTCAAATATTGATTTATCAAGTTGCTTTTTTTCAATGTTTACAAGTTCATATGTCACTTGATACTCCCCCGTATCCATAATCATTTTATAATATGGTCCTTTAATTTTTGCGATTACCTTATCGTAAAAATATATTTTATATTTTTGATAGAATAAAGGATCAATAAATTCATTTTTTTCAGGATAAAAATATGTAAGTGTGACTTTCCTTTTAGCCAGTGAATCAATACCAGTCATATAAAATCCTTTGCAGATTACATTGTTTATTGTTTCATTTGAAACATTGTTTTCATCATAAAATTTTAGTGTGTTTTTTGAGCAATCTGTGCTGATAAGTGTGTCAAAACTGACCAGCTTGACGTAAGCTTTATTTTCTTTTTGATTGTAAATGCTGTACTCATAGCCCATTTTGCCCGCATCTTTATAGACTGTTTTATTGTTACCGTTTTTGGTAATATAGAACTTCATTTCTTTGCCAAATCTTTTGCTGATATCTTTATCATAAGCACTGTCACCGCTAAATCCGGTAACAGATATTTTATAAGTGATTATTCCTTCAAAAGATTCTTTTTGATCATTGCTACAACCTGAAAGTATAATGCAGGAGGTTATTGTCAGGTAAATGAATTTTAATAGGTTATTTATTTTGGGTGTTCTCATTGTATTATAATATTCAATAAAAAGTCAAATATAAATAAAATTTAAAGACTGTGGAGTTAGTAAATCAAAAAGCCCCTTCCGTTACCGGAAAGGGCTTGTAAGCTGAGATGTAAAATATCAGTATTTAATAACTTTTTTAAATGTAATCTTATTATTTGCAGCTGTAGCTTTAATAATATTATTGAATTAGGCATTTAGTTAATAATCATTTTATAAGGA
>JACMRS010000186.1 GCA_014376345.1 Bacteroidia bacterium
CCACTTTTATTTCCCCGCTATGTGCTTTTACACTATCATATTTTATCTGAATCACTGATTTTTCGGATTTATGGATTTCACTGATTTTTTCATTTTAGATGAACCATTGTTCAATACATCCACGCTGCTAATCTGTGGAATCCTTTAATCATTTCAATCGGTGATTTAGACAAATGATTTATGGATTTCACTGATTTCTTCATTGTAGATGAACCATTGTTCAATACATTCACGCTGCTAATCTGTGGAATCCTTTAATCATTTCAATCCGTGATTCAGACAATGGCTAATACAATGATAAATGTTGTCCCTTCCCCTTCCTTCGTCTCCACTTTTATTTCCCCGCCATGAGCTTTAATAATATCATAGCTTAAACTCAACCCGAGGGCTGTTCCCTGCCCTGTGGGTTTGGTGGTAAAAAATGGTTGGAAAATTTTGTCCAATATTTTTTGAGGGATGCCGTTGCCATTATCTTTTACTCTGATGAAAACTTTGTCACCATCTTTCTTTGTGCTTACTGATACAGTTGGCTCATATTCGTTACCACTTTGTTTTTTCTTTTCTGCCACAGCATAAAAAGCATTATTGATTAAATTCAAAATTACCCGGCCAATATCCTGCTGAATAATATTGACATTGCCAATGGTATCATCATAATCTGTTTTCATGGTAGCATTGAATAATTTATCTTTTGCACGAAGGCCATGATAGGAGAGCCGCAAATATTCATCTGCCAGCTTGTTGATATCTGTTGATTCTTTTTGCCCACTGCTTATTTGGCTATGTTGCAGCATTCCTTTCACTATGGCGTCCGCCCGTTTGCCATGGTGGTTTATTTTTTCAAGATTCTGTTTTACATCTGCTGCAATTGCTTTTGCTTCTTCAATATATCCTTTGTCTAACTCAACATTCATTTCATCAATTAGCTCATTGCTTACTTCACTAAAATTATTTACAAAGTTTAGTGGGTTGTGAATTTCATGTGCAATGCCTGCGGTTAATTCGCCAAGGCTAGCCATTTTCTCTTTTTGAATCAGTTGGGTTTGGGTTGATTTTAACTCCACCAACGTGCTTTCGATTTTCTGGTTTTTTTGTTGAAGTAAAATGTTTATTTTTTTTCTACGCCTGTTATTTATAAGCAACATTCCGGCAATTAATAAGAGCATAGTTATACCCCCTAATAGCGAATAAACCTTAATTTTATTTTTGGTTTTTTCTAACGCCTGTTGGCGCAACTGCTCCTCAAAATCTTGCGTTTGCAGCAGTCTTTTTCTATCTATGTTGTTGACAATGTCGTTATACGATAAAGCTAACTCAAAGTATTTGGCGGCACTGTCCGGTTTGCCTGTTACCTGATATACTTTAGCCAGCAGCGCACTCACCTTTTGCTCATCGGCAGGCGTCTTTACATGTTCAAAGGCTTTTTTTGCGTAGTACAAACTTGAATCACCGTTTCCTTTTTCAAAGTGGTATTCAGCAAACGTATAATAGGGCAGCCAGAACTCGCCTACACCCGTCCCCATACCGTACCTTAAATTGGTTTCAATAGATTTTCTGAGAAATGTAAGTGCCTTGGAAACATTCCCTTTTTTATAATACATCGTTCCAATAAGGGCCATATCAGGTACAATGATTGGTTGTTTTTTATTCATTAATACTGATAGTGATTCTTGAGCATAATAAAGACAAGAGTCGTACTGATTGATGGAAGAAAAATAACGGGCAATGTCATGGTATGCTATAGCAAGGTCAGTTGAGTCCTGAGCGGCTTTATAAATATCAATAGCTTTGTAGAGATAATAAAATCCTTTCTCCTGATTGTACATGGTATTGGCATAAGCAGATCCCAAATCATTGTAAAGGCTTGCAAGTATAAGCGTTCGGAAGAACTTTGGTTGCCAGTGATTTTTGTCAAGTAAGGCCTTAAAATCCTCCACCCAGTAAATCATCATCGTCAGGTACTTTTTTGGTAAAATATTCTTTTCAGCTGTTGGGTCTTCTGCAATTCTAATTCCTTTAAAAAGTGTTCCCAGTGTTTGTGGGTGCGCAAGGAAACTCATATAGAGGCCTACTGCATCATAGGCGTATGCTTCATCTATTTTGTAATGCAGCTTTTGTGTAAGCTGTAAGAATTGTTTGGAATACAATAAAGCACTGTCCAAATTGCTATTGCTGATAAAGTAATAATTCTGGATATTATTAGTTAAAACCATACGCAACGTATCGTTTGTTGTTGATTGCAGTGCTTGTTTCAGGCTATCAATTGGTACTGATTGTGAAGAAGGCAAGTCTTGCGCTGAAAGCTGTTGAACAGAACAGGCTAGCACGAATATGCTTATCAATTTTTTCACAAGCTGTTATTTAGGTTTGTAAAAGCCAACAGAATAATAAACTCACTTCCCTCATGTTCAATCGTTTCTACTTTTATTTCGCCCCCATTTGCTTTGATGATATCATAACTCAAACTCAATCCCATGCCTGTTCCCTGTCCGGTGGGTTTGGTGGTAAAGAAAGGCTGAAATATTTTATCAACTATTTTTTGAGGAATGCCGTAGCCGTTGTCTTTAACCGAAATAAAAACTTTATCACCAACTTTTTTTGTACTAACAGAAACGGTGGGTTCGTACGTTTTGCCGTCAGCTTTAGGCTTTAAGCTTTCCGCATTCTTCTTTTCATTCACCGCATAAAAAGCATTATTGATTAAATTTAAAATAACCTTGCCAATATCCTGCG
>JACMRS010000187.1 GCA_014376345.1 Bacteroidia bacterium
AGATGATCAATGGGATGACTATCTTACTCCTATCCTGAAAAAAGATTTGAAAACAAAATTCAACAACCATGAAATAATACATGTTACCAGAAAATAAAAAACTCATAAAAATGTTAAAATATTTTACCGTTGCAATCATTATCCTGACTTTTTCTTCCTGCAATGTATCCTTTAAAAACAATTCAGCAGGAAATGCTCAAATGAGTCTTGAGGAAATAAACAAAGTATATGCAGAAAAGAAAACTCTTGGATTAGATGTAGAGAATTCAATGGTTTACAGTTATTTCTTCAAATCCGAAAATTCAGCTATGCTTGAAAAACTTGCCAGGAATTTCAAATCAGATTTATTTGAATCTGAGATTAATAAAATTAACAATAATGGCTACACACTTCGCATTTTTAAAGTTGATTATCTGCAACCCAATACTTTACTTGAACAAAATTCAAAAATGACTGCAATTGCTTTAAAAAGTCATGTAGAATTTACAGGTTTTGATATGCAAAATGTTCCAAAGATTAATTACCATAATAATGATGCCTTTGATGAAATGGATTTAGAAGGCAGTTATGAAAAAAACGGTAAACCTGCTTTTGTAATTGCCAATGCATCTTTTGATACTTTTTCTTTAAAATCAGTATTCAATACTTTAATATTAATTGAAACAAAATACAAAACAGATCCGGTAAGCGGTATGCCATCAGATGATGCAGAAACAGATGAAATTGGAGAAGATATTTCAGATGAATTAAATGACAAAGATATTAATTGTGAAAGAGTGGCCCTTGAATTATGCAATGGCAACTGTACTAATTTCCTGATAACCGACAACCAAATTGAAGCTGAAAAAATTCTTAAAAACTTTCAGAAAAAAGCCCACCAACAATATAAATATACATTACAAAATGATTCGCATTGGAACTGGTATCAAACATTGAGATCAAAAGTCCAAAAAATCTGAAGATTTTTCCTAAATTTGAATGATAGTTTAAAATTTATAAGTGATCATCTATTTTAAAATTCTGATTAGTTGTTTTATTTCGTTAATCCTTATTACCGAAGTAGGCTGCCACTCAAAAAAGAAAGCTAAAGAAGTAGAAATACCAATTCAACAAACTACATCTGACAGGATATGTTTTGTTGTATTAAAAATCAGTAAAGATTCATTTTCTGGAAATAACAATATCACTTTAATTAACAAAATTGAAAGTGAAGGGACAATGAAAAATACTGGTTCATTTACAAATGGCGCCGGATATTATTTAACCGCAGAAGTTTCGGGAACAGAAGGTATTTCAGCAACTTACACTATTGACCATCCTTTGTACAAGCATTTTGAATACACAGATGAAAACAATAATTTTAAAGTGAAAGATACAATTGCAGGAAGTGCTGAATTTTTCATCAGAATGCAGTTAAACAGTAACTCTAAACTAATAAAAATCTCAGAACTTATTAAAGATCAACCCAAAAAAGAACTTACAGAAATAAAATTGTAATATGAAAAAAATATATTTACTAATCGTATTAATTACATCTATTTGCAAAACAGGTTTTTCTCAGATATTCCCTGTTGATACAATTCAATGGAGTGGGGATCCCTCTAAGTATATCAATATTGTTATAATGGGCGATGGTTATACGTCAACTATGCAGGCAAAATTTAAAAGCGACGCAAAAAAACTTTCTGATTATATGTTTACACAAACGCCATTTAAACAATATAAAAATTATTTCAATGTAGTAGGTATCGGTGTTGTATCCGCAGATTCTGGCGCAAAGCATCCCAATACTGCACCGGATTGCAATTCAGCAAATCCCACAGTTCCTGTTTCAGCACCTAACACTTACTTTGGTTGTACATTTGATTATTTCAATATTCACAGATTAATTACCCCCATAAATACAAGCAATATTGCGATGGTGCTTGCTCAGAATTTTCCTGCTTACGATCAGACTATTATTATTTCAAGTTCACCTTATTACGGAGGTTCCGGAGGTGCTTATGCAACTTCATCAACAGAAACTACCAGTCCCGAAATAGTGGCTCATGAAGTCGGGCACTCATTTGCTTCTTTATCGGACGAATATTATGCGGGTGATGTGTATGCAGGCGAGAAAATAAACATGACAAAAGAGACTAACCCAACTCTTGTGAGATGGAAAAACTGGATTGGCAGTCCTGGTATCGGAATTTATCAGCATTGCTGCGGAGGCAGTTCAGCACAGTGGTATAAGCCATCAAGTAACAGTTGCAAAATGCAACTTCTTGGCGTGCCTTATTGCAGTGTTTGTCAGGAAGCTATTGTTGAAAAGATACATCAGCTTACTAATCCGATCGTTAAATACACTCCTGATTCAGGATCAGTTAACACACCTCAAAGTATGATTTCATTCAGGCTGATTAAACTCATGAAACCTATTGACAATACACTCAATATTACATGGACACTTGATGGCGTTTCTAGAGATAAAAATAAAGATTCTATTATAGTGAATCAGACTTTACTAAGTGCCGGTAAACATTATTTAACAGCAACAATCATTGACACAAGCAGTCTGGTGCGCACTGACAACCATCCGACACTACACTTCAGCAAGGTAAGCTGGACCATTACGAGAAATAAAACTGGAGTAAATATTATCAGTTCTGACAATAAAGTTGACTGCAGTATTTTTCCTAATCCATCTTCTGATATTATGAATTATTCAATTGTTTTTGAAAAGCCTGAAAAATTCAACTTACAGGTAATTTCGATTGATGGAAAACTTGTACATTCAAGTGAAAATGTAGAGGCAGCAAAAGGAGATTTCAAAGGAAACTTTAATATCAGCGATCTGCCTGCCGGAACTTATTCAGTAATTTTCAAATTCGGCAATTCTACTCATACAGAAACATTCGTTAAAGAATAAATAAAAAGATAAAATAATACGATTTTCCAAAATTTTATTATTATGAAATTTTGGATTTGAATATTATTCTAAAGCACTTTATAGTTTTTATTTTCACCCAATCTGTATCCTGTTAATTTTTCAAAAAACCAGAGCAGACGTTTTTTCAGATTAAGATTTTTTTTACGGGTATCAAAATTAAAGGACCAATTTTGCGCTTTAATACGAGGTTTCATAACTTCCGGATGTTCACCGGAATATAGTTTCAATGAATCAACATTGTTGTAATCGAACAGCAACTCATCTCCGTATTCATTTAAAAGAAACTCATCGGTATGCCACATTTTACGGGCTTGTTTCAACTTTTTAAGTTGTAATTCAGGATCTTTAACCCACCCATAATGAAAGATGGAAGCCATAGCAGGTTTTACATTCAGTTTACGTCCATCAATGCGAAAACCCTGAGCATCTTTCCATGAATGAATCCCAGGAAGATTTTTAACAATTCTGATTTCTTTGCGGTACCATGAGCGACTGTCTGCAACATAATTATAACTACCATAAAAATGGGTATAATCGAAAAGCAGTCCTTCAACTTTATTGTCATTCTGGTATTTCAGCATTTGAGATTTGAGGTTGTCAATATTGCGATCATCCAACACTTCATCAGCCTGAATATAGATACACCAGTTTGCACGGTCATCAATGGCTTTAAAGGCTTTATCGGTTTCAGCGGCAAGCACTCTCCCACCCTCTCTCAGGTTATCATCCCAGACTGTTTCAATTATTTTAATTTTTGGTTCATTAAAAGATTTGATATAGTTAAGAGTATCATCCTCACTTTTACCAACAGCAACAATAATTTCATCACACAGTGGCAGTATTGAATAGATAGCTTCTTTAACAGGATAATCAGCATTCAGCACATTGCGTGCAATAGTAAAACCAGAGACAAACATCAGGGCAAATTTACATAATTATGTGGTGTAAATGTGAAGTTAATGTGATGATTTATAGATTTATTGGTGGATTCTAATAAAGAAAGATATTTTAATTTTCCTAAGCTATGATTGATTAATAAACTATTTTTTCAGAATTTAAGATTACCACTTTTAAATAAATGGATTTTCTGAAGTTTTCAAAATAAAAATTCTAATACTGTTATAATGACAACAACTTCAATTGTGATTTATTCAAATATTACAGGTTCAATATATTCTCTACCCAAAGAGTAAGGGATTAATTTTTTGTGTTGTAGTCGTCCAATTATTATAGCCGGATGGGTATTGAATAGTTTTGCAAACTTTCTTATATCCTGTTCAGTAAGTGGCATAGCTTCTAATATTGTTGCTTCTTCCTCCACTGACAAAGTCCATTTCACTGCAAATTCATCAGCTTGTTTTTCTTTCAATTTGTCCTTATCGGAATAATCTACCTTTTCTAAGAAAATATCCTTTTTGCCATGCAATAAAATATGTCCTGCTTCGTGAAAAAATATAAACCAAAAACTGTCATTACGTTTGTATCTGCCGGTTAATTGAATGAGTGGTGTATCGTTGAGCCATCGCGTGCTGCCACAGATAGGGGCTTTAGGCAAGGCGGGAGTATGTACTACTTTTACACCGGCTTCTAAGCAGATACTTTGTAATTGACTATAAAAATTTTCAGGGTGCTTAGCCATTACTGTTTTTAGTTCTGTCAATGCTTGTTTAAATTTTTTTTCCAAGTAATCTTTTGCTTGTAATTTGGCTGCCTGTAATTCTCCTTTTCGCAACCATGCAGATATTGCAAATGGTTCATTTGTGTTAGCCAACGAAATACGAAAAGCTACTTTTAATTGTTGCTTGAAATAATAATCTTCCCATGCTG
>JACMRS010000188.1 GCA_014376345.1 Bacteroidia bacterium
AAAAACCACTAACTTTTTAAAGCGGTAAAATACTTTTGTGAAAATATCAGAAATTATTTCATCGTGGCTTAAAGCATTTGATATGTTTTCATATTGAACAAATAATTCATAGCCGTTGTTGTAAAATTGTATCCTACCATTAACATGGGTTGTATTAAAACCCCACTGATGGTTAAGGCAGTATGATATCACTTCTGACGATGCAGCAACATTATAATCTTTTTCGCCGATCTCCTCCAGCCCGCTCCATGAAAACCTTACGATCATGTCAAGATCAGTTAGCAAAATAATCAACGGCCCGATTCTTTTTAATTTTTCAAGGATTTTTTTCTTTGAAGAAACACGTTTTAAATAATTCCCAAAGGATGCCTGAAGTTCTTCCCATGACAAAGGCATTGATCTGATAAGCCTTGGATTGTTTTCTACCTTTAAATAGCAATTTTTCCATTTCAGAACAGCTGCCTCAGAGTTTTCATATGTCTCATTAAGGTCCCATTCATCTCCGCAATACATAATTACAGGAATGACAGAAGCTTTTGAAAGATAATAATTATAAACGTTTCCGATCTTATTAAGCCTGTCGTTCATATAATAATTTTCTTCGTGACAGAAATAAATAAAGCTTGCAAATGGGATCAGATATTCAGGCTTGAAAACCATTATCTGGTTATCCATCTGCCTGAATTTAACCTGCACTGCTTCTTCTCTTTTAAATGACTCTTCTTTATTACCTTCATACTGCCCGTATGAAAACTGGGTAAGTAGAATAGTTATATCCCCTGTCTGATTATGTATTTGTTTTGCCTGCTCAAGGGTTCTGATAACGCAGTCATTAGTATTTAAGATGGTAGTATTGCCCTGCTTTATACAAAGCCATGAATCGTCTTCGAAAGGATTACAGATAAATCTGAGATCCTTTCCTACTTCCATCCATTGTCCGGGATCAACCTCAATAATGCTTTTGAAATTTAATTTTTCCAGAAAATCCACTACTTTTCTGTCCCTGGTTCTTTGAAAATACACAATGATATTTTTTCGGTGGCTCTCATCGATTTTCCTGATATTGGGAGGAAAAAAATGATCAGGATGCTCATGAGAGAACCATATATGTGTTATCCTTTCAAACTCAGAAAACCTGAATTTTGAAGGGGACAAATGATCCCATCCATTATGAAACACAGGTTTTTCAACCCATGGATCACAAATCAGGCTGATATTATCGTGATGGAATATAACAGAAGAATGGTTAACAAATTCTATTCTCATGCTGTAAATCTATCCATTGAAAAAAAATTCATAAAACTGTGCATAACGACAAATTTAGAAAAATATTTGAGTTTCCGTTCCGTTTTAATGTAAAATATGTAACTTTCAACTTGTTTTTAAGTTGTAATACAAATATGAGAAGAAGCTTAAAATCACCCGGCAACCTATATCTTTTGTTTACAGCAATATCTTTCAAAGTTGCTTATAAATATCAGCGTACCTGCAGAAATCACGTTCCGCATATCCACCAGTTGAATGTGTCTTACTATAGAATAATTAAATTTTAAGAATTACAAACTAACTTTTCTTTAATTCAGCAATTTGCTCACGGGCAAAGTCCTTAGTATCAGCATCTCCGTGCTTTTGGGTTTTTTTATAATACTTAATTGCGTTTTTCTTGTCCCCCTTCAATTTATAAGCATGTGCAATATTTGCAAGAACAACAAAATCTTTTGAATCCACTTTTTCAGCTCTGAGTAAATAAGTTAGAGCTAAATCATATTGATTCCTGATCATATAAACGACTGAAATATTCGATAAACTTTGAATATGATCAGGATAATAACTTAATACCGATTCTGATATCTGCTTCATGTTCTCAAGAAGTTTGTCATCATTTGTATCATAAATCTTAAGCACATAACTGTGAATGTTTTCAAGAAAAAAAGTTTTGCCATCTTTTTTTCTTTCATCAAATGACCAAAGCCAGGCGTTTTTAATAGTATCTGAGTATTGAATAGCCTTAATAATTTCTGTTGTAAATTCTTTATAATTGCGCATTTCACCAAGAATATAAATCTTCCCGAAACGCAAATCCAATCTGTCAGGAAAAAGTTTGATTCCTTTTTCAATATACTCCATTGCTTTTTTAACAAATACTGGATTATACTGAACATTGTTGCTAAGGTATCCTACATCATTTACAGCAGAATCTGCCAATTCAAAGATATTTACTCCTATAGGCTGTTTAACTAAACTAAGAGTTTCAGACATACTTTTCTGAATGTAGTAATTGTAATAACATACATATAATTCAGGATCTCTGGGTGATTCAGTTTCCCATTTTCTTAAAAAAGCTTTTTGTCCAGTTGTATCTTTTAATTCTATTAAAGCTTCATATCGGTTAAAATAATTCTGAGCGTTACAATCTATTCCAAATTGTAAAAGTAAGACTGTAATTAAAAATATTCTCATAGAACAATGTTATCAATTCATGCATAAATACCACCAATATTAAATATAAACCAGATAAAAGGAATGCAAAATATAGCATCTCCCATAATATGATATCTTGAATTTAAAGAGTAATAATTTTCAAAACGACTAATTGCAATAAGTATACCTGCTGCTATCATGTTCCATAAATGAACCTGCATAATCATTGGGTCGTAAGTGAATTTCGAAACAATTAATAAAAAAATTACAATGATTACCTGAAGCCCCAAAAGAAAAGACTTAAGTTTTGCCGGTTCAGCAATATAGTTTTTATCTATATAATTTTCTATATATTGGCTTCTGAATAGAGTGAGAGTATAAGAATACACCAAACAAATAAGAAAGAAAACAACCAGAAAAACCAGCATGTCTGAGTTAAAGCTCTTTGAAGTTAATAATGGAATACCACAAACTAGAAATGTAAATAAAACTGAAAAGAGTAATTCACGAGCACCCTTTAAAATATGAGCAGGTATAGCGTAAACTACTTTAACAATAATCAAAGTTGCAAAAGGAACGATTGCTGAAAATACAGTAATATCAGAATCAAAAAACCGACAAAACTGCACAAAACATGCAAAGGATCCTAAAGTTATAAGAAGATCAGACTTTAATATAAATTTCTTACCTGAAAGTAAAATCCACACAATAATTACTGTGAAACAGCAATAACAGATGAAACCTGAGGGATGGCTTTTTTAATAGCTTCTTCAATACCTGCTTTCATGGTCATGTGACTCATTTCGCAACTACTACAAGCTCCCAGCAAACGCAAGGTTACTACGAAATTTTCATCAATTCCTACAAGTTCAACATTACCTCCGTCCATTTGCAGAAATGGTCTTACAGCATCGAGAGCTTCTTCTACCTTACTAATTGCGTCCATTTATATACTCGCAAATTTAAAAAAAATAACTGACAATTGAAGATATTTAAATTGGGTTATATAACTAACGAGTTAGAGATAGAAACTTTTCTGGCAAGGTTTGCAGTAATTTCTGAAAAGAGATTGTTTACATAGCTTCCAGATGTAGTTGACCCATTATCAGATGCTTCACATAATTCAGCATTAATTGGGAGACTACCTAAAAGATCGGTATTAAATTCGGTACAAAGCTTTTCAGCTCCGCCTTCTCCAAAAATCTTATATTTTAAATTTGGTTGATCAGGAGGTGAAAAATATGACATATTTTCAATCACTCCCAGTATTTTCACATTTATTGCCGGCATTCTGAACATAGCCATGGCTTTTCTTGCATCTGCTATTGCCACATCCTGAGGTGTTGTGATTATAACAACACCATTCAAAGGAATCATCTGTGATATTGTTATCTGCACATCCCCGGTTCCCGGAGGCATATCAATTATAAGATAATCGAGTTCGCCCCAATGAACATCATTGACAAATTGTTTAATAGCAGATGAAACCATGGGGCCTCTCCAAACAATAGCTTCATCAGGTCGGGAAAGCAAACCTATTGAAAACAACTTAATTCCATTTTTTTCAACAGGTAGCATTAACTTTCTTCCAACACTTTCAATCATTTCAACAGGCCCTGAAATACCAAACATTGTTGGAATTGATGGTCCATAAATATCAGCATCTAAAAGTCCAACTGTTGCTCCTGTTCCCGCTAAATAAGCTGCTAAATTCGCTGAAACAGTGGATTTACCAACACCACCTTTACCTGAAGCAACCGCAATAATATTTCTCACACCCGGTAAAATACTCTTATCTCCTTTTCTGGATGTCACATCAGAAGTCATTTCTATTTTAATTTCCAGATCCATTTTTACAAAATGATGTATAGCGGTTCGGCATGCATTTTCAATGACCTCTTTCATAGGGCAGGCCGGAGTAGTAAGAAATACAGAAAAACTCACCATCGTTTCAGTAAGTTTCAAATTTCTTACCATTCCAAGGGTCACTATGTCTTTATGAAGGTCAGGATCTTCTACCTGCATTAAAGCTTTTAATATATCTTCTTCTGTATAGCTCATTTTTTTTTTTTGAAATAATTAATTATTCGCCCAAAAAATCTTTTTTCGAATTGAAGGAAAAATCCAAATTGACCAAAAACAAATCCCCAACCCAAAAGCATAATATTATAGACTGGAAGTATAAGGACATAAAACATAACCCTTTGGAAAAAAGTGCTTGAAACAGATATTCCCAAAAAGTGCTTAATTCCAATCACCGAAAAACCAGTACAGGTAAATACGCACAAAATAGCAACTACCTGCCAAACCGAATCTACATTCCAGCGTTTTTTTAATTTTTCGAAAAAGGACACCAATCAGGAATTTTACCCGGCAAAGGTAAGTTAATTATCCCTTATTCTGCTTTTAATCCAGTAATGCTAATGACATCTTCGATTGTTTTTGTTGCAGGTAAAAGTTTGGTCATACGGAAATAAACAAGTGAATTGCTTGTGAGATTAAGAGATTTAAGATCTTTGGCCGTTAAATAATAAAAATTACCAGTGTAATCAATTACAGCTATCAGAGATGTATTTACTAAATCGAGCATTATATTTCCGGGTTTTAGTACCTGCACTGAATTGATATTTTTTTGAATAACATAAACCTGTTTTACATCTATCGGCAAACCCCCGTTATCAGTATAAGCAGCAATAATTTCTGATGTAGCTCCTGTTTTTTCTTCAGTCATGGCAGCAAAAACACCTAATTCTCTTATTCTGATTTCTTGGAGTTTTTTCGTTTTATTCATACTATTTTCCCGTGATGAAAAATATTGCTTATAAGCGGTAGCTCTGTTAAGAATACTATTATTAAAAGCATTCTCGCGGGCTGCAAGTGAAGTTGAGTATTTTTTATAAAGTTTCGAGAAAAAAGCGATTTCCTTTGCTTTTTTCTTTACAGATTTTTCATCAGTAATCAAAGCTTTTATTTGTATAAAGCCTTCATCAGTTTTTAAAGTAATTAAACAGAACTCATTACCGGAAACATATTTAATTCGGATATCATTATACTTCATCTGAGATACATACTCTCTGGTAAATTCTTTTTTATCTTCTTTTGAAGAAATATAAATAAAATTAAATTTTGAAAATGGCTTAAGCTCAGGAAACAGAAGGTTATTAAGTTTATCTGTCAAACGAAAATAAATAAATCCTTTTACAGCATCCTTTGGGGCAAGCCGTTGAATTTTAATCAAACTTCTTCCTTTTTTTACCTTTACATAGATTTTATTAATATTTTGAACTTCCCAATTTTGTTGAGGCTTAACTACATATTTACCTTCAATCACAATATTCTGAACTGTTGTGAAGGCATCATTGAGAAAGTAGTTATTTTCAGAAAAAAAACGAGAATTAAAATCGCTATTATCAAGGTGGTAATAGTTTTCTGAAGAAGGACTTTGTTTGAGGTTGTAGAAATCTTGAGGAATAATTCCTGCATCTGAATAATAATAAATTCTAAGATCAAACCAAGATTTACTTTCTGGATCGAGAAGATAATTTCCGGCTAAAGTATCATTATCACCAAAATATTCAACCTTTATCTGTCTGCCTTCCTTTAACTTCAGATTGTTTTTTGAAGTTGATGCAACAATATTGAACATTGTTTTTGAAGAGAAATATTCAGGATCTGAACCACCAATTGCTTTCATTGGGACACCTGTAAACAAAAGGTCAGCCTGATTTTCAAGATGAGTAATTCTAACATAGACTGTTTCAGCCGGCGAGTTATTTTCATCATCAACAAATGATTCAGCAGGAATAAGTGCATTAATACCATTTAAGGTATGCAATATCGCGGCCTTGTGTGGATCAATCGCGAATATTTCACCTTGCTTTTTTATTCTTTCATAAGGAGGTGATAAAGCAGGACTGCTGACAAAATCTATTGAAGGCGCCTGAGCAAAAGAAATTATAGCTCCTGCACTGTCTGAATTAAGAGAAAATGTTTCAGGAATTTTAGCATTTGTTACAAACAGCTCACCTTTCCATATCGCGATAAGTCTGTCTCTCTCAAACTCACTCAAAGAATTATTATCAGAAAAATAATTAATTCTGATACCTTTTGAAACATCATATTCTTTATCATAAATTATTTCAAAATACTCAACACCAAGGTCTTCAATACCATTACCTGCAGCTCTTGAAAGGTTATCATAAAGATTGAGAGTACTAAGCATTTTTAGAGAGCTTAGTGATGAGGGAAGATCAGTAAGCCTGTCAACACTCAACGAAAGTGTATTTAAAAAAGGAAAGCTGCTAAGAATATTAGTAATTTCTTCAAGATGCCGTGGCAGAAGATCCCCGATCAGTGAAAGATTATTGATTTTTCTTTCAAAGGGCTTTAAAAATTTATAATTTTCTACCTTCTCATCAAGATAAATAGTTAAGGAATTTAATGTTGGCAAAGAGGCTAGATCAGCAATTCTTTCCGTGTTTTCTTCATTTGAATAAATGGTTATAGATTCAATATAAATAAGGCTGTCCAATAATGCTTTTGACGGGAAATTATTGAATCGTTTAAATTGTATATCCGTAAGTTCATCAATTTTCAATGCAGCTCTTAAAACAGTTAATACATCAACATCCCCGTTTATTCTAATTGAAGAAATATAAAATAATTTCTCAGCATTTTTGGCAAATTGCAATGCTTCTGATTGAGTATTAATCTCCAGTTTTACAAAACGATTTCTGACAACTTCCTTTAAAGAATAATAATCTTTAGTTTGTGCAAATTGGTTTTGACAGCAAAGCAACAAAACCATCAATAAGAAATTTCTAATATATTTATTTACAAGCATCTATTTTCAAAAATAGGTATAGAATAGTTAAATTGTTAATTTGTTGATTTATAAACGAAAATTTTGTGTGATTATTGCTCTGTTCTGAGATACAATACTTTAAGTTTATGAAATGTTTTTGACTGATGAAGAAATGTAGAAACAGAAGACTGCCTGATACTAATTTCAAAGATTATATTCTCATATCGGTTACAAGTAATAATAGCAGCACCACTGAATCTGATTAAACGGTAAGCCTCGCTTTCATTGTTATATTCACAACAAATACTGTAAATATCATTAATAGTTTTAGTAGAAATTTTTGCGTTTTCGATAGCCATTTTTGCCGTATCCCCATATGCCTCAATCAAACCCGGTATACCGAGTAAGGTACCACCAAAATATCGAATCACTATAATTATTACATTTGTGAGATCCTGATTCTGAATATATTTAAAAATAGGTCGGCCGGCTGATCCTGAAGGCTCTCCGTCGTCATCAGTCCGAAAAGCAGTCTTTGCAGCACCAATGCGCCATGCATAACAGCAATGTGAAGCATCAGAAAATTGAATTCGAAGATCTGAAAGAATCTTCTTTATCATTTCTTCATTTTTAACATGAAAAGCAAAACCAAAAAATTTGCTTCCTTTAAATTTCAAAGAAGACTCGCCTTTTATATCAATTGTTTTATAAGTATCACTGAATAACAAAAATGCTGATTTTAATGATTAAAGAAATAATCCAGTTGGTCATTTCCAAGATTTACACTTGATGTAGCCTCAAAATTAAATTGCGGGGCTTTTATATCTGCACCCTTATTTGTGTGAACAGATTTAAAAATTCGTGCTTCATCCCATAAACCATGTTTAATAAAACTTTCCAGCAGTTGCCGACCACCTTCAACAACAACAGACTGAATATTATTTTCATAAAGTTTAGTCAAAAGCTCAGAAACATCCTCACTTTCATTAATTTTAATAAATTTAACTTTGGCACAATTATCTTTAATACTTAATGCTGTAAAAATTATTGTGTCCGCTTTTCCATTGTATATTTCCGAGTTATTGTTAGCCCTTAATTTAATGTCAATTCCAATACGTATTGGATTTCTTCCTTTCCATAATCTCGATGTCAAAGATGGATTATCATTAATGATAGTATTTGTTCCCACTATAAATGCAGATTCTTCGGTACGCCATTTATGCAGTAAAACTGATGCAGCATTACTGCTTATCTGAATTTTACTTTTAGTAGAACCAATATACCCATCTGAGGTTTCTGCCCATTTCAGAATAATGTAAGGTCTTTTGTTTTCATGAAACCCAAAAAACCTTCGGTTTATAAATTGACATTCTTTTTCAAGTATCCCTTCTGTAACCTTTATTCCAGCTTCTTTTAAAAGCTGTATTCCTTTGCCATCAACTAATGAAAAACTGTCTCTGCATCCAACTATTACTTCTGGTATTTGTTTTTTAATTATCAGATTTGCACAAGGTGGTGTTTTACCATAATGCACACAAGGTTCTAAAGAGACATATAGTTTACATTTTTTAAGAATTGCGCTCCCATATTTTTTTTCCACATTTTCTATGGCATTTACTTCTGCATGAGGCTTTCCATATTCCTGATGCCAACCTTCACCAATTATAGTATTGTTATGCACGATTACACAACCCACCAAAGGATTTGGGGCTGTCATGCCTAATCCTTTTTGAGCCAGAATAAGACATCGTTTTATAAATGGCTCGTTAACCATATTCATCTGCGGCAAAAGTAGTTATAAGTTATCACCGATGAAAATTAGCTGATTAATGCTGCAAAATTTTTTTTCTGTAATGTTTAACTTAAAATTGCTGAACAAATTACAGTAACAGTGCTTTTTAATTCATTTGAGTTTTTAATTTTCTTTCCAGTAGTCACACTACTGTATTTTTTACTGCCTCATAAGTTCAGGTGGTTGCTGCTGCTTATTGCCAGCTGTGGTTTCTATATGGCTTTTGTGCCTAAGTATATCATAATTCTTGGCTTCACAATTGTTGTTGATTACATTGCAGGAATATTAATAGAACAATCTGAAGGCAGGAAAAAGAAATTACTTCTGACAGCCAGTATTATTGCCAATGTTGGTGTATTAGCAGTGTTCAAGTATTTTAATTTTATAAATGAAAATTTAACAACTCTTGTTCAGAGTTTTGGAATTGAAAATCCAGTACCCTTTTTGAAATTTGCATTACCAATAGGATTGTCATTTCATACCTTTCAGGCTATGAGTTATACAATTGAGGTTTATAGAGGGAATCAAAAAGCAGAAAAACATTTTGGCATTTATTCACTTTATGTCATGTTCTACCCTCAACTGGTAGCAGGTCCGATTGAAAGACCACAAAATATTCTTCACCAGTTTTATGAAAAGCATCAATTTTCTTATAGAAATGCAGCAGATGGGCTGAAACTGGTTGCATGGGGACTTTTCAAAAAAGTAGTAATAGCGGACAGGCTGGCACAATTAGTTAATCAGGTTTATAACAATCCAGATCAATACCAGGGCATACCAATTGTTATTGCCGTTATATTTTTCAGTTATCAGATATATTGTGATTTTTCCGGATATACTGATATTGCACTAGGTTGCTCTCAGGTAATGGGTTTTAAGCTTGTTAAAAACTTCAATCGTCCTTATGCTGCAACCAGCATCAACGAATTCTGGAGCAGATGGCATATTTCACTTTCATCCTGGTTCAGGGATTATTTTTATATTCCACTTGGCGGAAACAGACTTGGAATTCCAAGATGGTATCTGAATTTATTTCTAGTTTTTATTGTCAGCGGCCTTTGGCATGGTGCTGCGTGGACTTTCATAGCATGGGGAGCACTACATGGACTTTACACAGTTATGTCCAGGGCGACCAAAACAGCAAGAAAAAAGTATTCTGTGACTATTGGTCTGGATTCAAAACCAAAACTTGATAAATTTCTGAGTACTATTTTTGTTTTTATTATTGTTTCAATTGCATGGGTATTTTTCAGAGCTCCATCATTTTCTTCGGCCTGGCAAGTATTGCAAGGTTTGTTTAAAGGATGGGGAAATTATACTTCGATTAAAGCCATTAAAGATTCATTGGGAAACCTGGGAATGGAAAAACCTGATATTCTTTTCGGATTTGGCTTAATTATTTTTCTTGAATGGGTTCAGAGATTTCAGATCAATGGTAGTATTAGAAATATAATTTCAGAAAAACCAACTGTTGTAAGATGGGCAATTTATTATGGTGTTGTTGTGGCCATTATTTTGTTTGGCGTATTTAATCAGTCTAAATTTATTTATTTTCAATTTTAACTGATGAGTGACGTAAAGAAATTTTTTAAAAAGGCGCTGATACTTTTGCCTTTGCCTCTGATTTTTTTTGGAACAAGTTATCTTATTGATCCATCCAACAGATTTCAAAACGGAGCTTACGAAAAGGGTCTGGCAAATGAACTTATTAAAGGTAATAATGTATTAAAGCCATTAAATTGTGATGAAAGGCTTTTGCAAAAATATTTTGTTTCGGAAGCAGTCACACGTCCCGATTGGCTTGTGCTCGGGTCTAGTCATGCTATGCAAATCCACAGCAGACATGTTAATGGCACTTTGATGAATAACAGCGTGAGTGCTGCGGTTCTGGAAGATATTTTAGCAATTACAAATTTACATGAAACCCATAAAGGGCTGCCTGAAAACATTATCATTTCAGTAGATGCATGGCTTTTTAATGCCAATACTGGTAATCTTGACTGGTCATCTTATGCTGACGACTATTATAATATGTGTAAGAAAATTGGTATTAAGGAGCCTCATAAAAAGGAATCACCATTGAAAAAATATAAAGAGCTTTTTTCGCCTTCTTATTTTAAAAACTCGTATGAATTTTTATTAGAAGGTAAAAACAAAAAATTTACATTGGTAACCACTCAGGAAAATGAACAAGCAACAAGATTATATGATGGCTCACTGGAATATGATCAATGGCAGAGAAACGCAGACACAACAATTATCAATCAAAAAGCCACGTGGTTTACAGAGAATACTCCTGTATTTATGTTTTGGGGATATTCTGAACTATCAAGTGAAATTAAAACCAATTTTGATTTCTACCTTGATCATCTGCAGAAAGAAGGTTCAAAAATCACATTTTTTCTTGCTCCGTATCATCCAATTGTTCAGAATCATTTTAATAAAAACAATTAGATTTAAAACATGGTTAATGAAGCAGAAAACTACATTAAAACAATTGCTAAAGAAAGAAATATCAGGGTAATAGGCTCATACAATCCTTATAATCTCAATCTTAAGTCAAAGGATTTTTACGACGGAACACATTGTAAAACACATGTGATAGATTCGTTGTTTTCGGGGTTTAATACTAATTAAAATGGATCTAAAAGGAAAATCGGCAATAGTAACAGGGGTAAGCAAAGGAATAGGAAAAGCCCTGGTCAATATGCTTCTTGAAGAAGGTGCCTTTGTATTTGGACTTGGAAGAAACAACAATAATTTCAACCATCAGAATTATTATTTTATGGAATGTGATGTAAGAAATCACGAACAAGTACAAAGCAATTTTGATGAAATATTGATTAAAACAGGCAATAAAATTGATATTTTGGTAAACAATGCCGGCCTTGGTTATTTTGGTAATGTAGAAGACCTTCCATTAAATGAATGGGATGAAATGATGCAAACCAATGTAAATGGCATGTTTTATTGCACACGAAATGCGGTTCCTGCAATGAAAAGCCAACAAAGTGGCCATATAATAAATATTGCCAGCACAGCCGCTTTGGAAGGAATGCCAATGGTAAGTGGTTATTGTGCAACAAAATGGGCTGTGAAAGGATTTTCAGAAAGCCTTTGGAGAGAACTCCGCGAAGAAAAAATCAAAGTAACCTGTATCTATCCGGGCTCCGTTAAAACAGATTTTTTCAGAAACAGTCCTGGAGTTAAACCTCACGATTACATGCTAATGCCGGAAGATATTGCAGGAATGATAATTTATGCTCTGAAAACACCACCAAATTTTCATCAGGTAAACCTAGAAGCGAGGCCATTACAGCCAAAAGGTCCCAAAAAATCCTGAAATGATAATTTATAATCCAAAAGACTGGTTCACCTTTATTTTCAGGCTTCATAAGGCTGATACCTTCAGGAAGCTTATTCCGATGATGCTCATCATCACCATTTACTCGCTTATAATTGCATGGGTGGAAAAAGAATATTTTCATGCTGATGAGAATTCTCCCGTTAAAAATATTTCCCTAATTCATACGCTTCTTGGATTTGTCTTGTCAATGCTATTGGTTTTCCGCACAAATACTGCTTATGACCGCTGGTGGGAAGGAAGAAAACTATGGGGGCAGCTCACCAATCAATCCCGTAATTTTGCTTTAAAAATAAGCAGCTTCCTTCCTGAAGAGGATAGCGAGAACAGAAAATTTTTTTCTCATCATACCGGATTATTTGCAGTAATACTTTCCCGTCACCTGATGTCGGAAAAAACCAGGCTAGCCTTAAGCGAAAATGAGCATATCCGTGAATATATGCTGGAAAGCCATCCTCCGGCAGAAGTGGCACGAATAATTATGAACAGAATTTCAGAACTAAACAAAAAAAGTGTTATCACAGATATACAAATACTCTTGCTGAATGATGAAATAAAAGGTTTTATGGATGTATGCGGGGGTTGTGAAAGAATTAAAAATACTCCTATTCCATTTTCCTATTCTTTATTCATCAAGAAATTCATTTTCATTTATATAATCACCCTTCCAATAGGATATGCAGGCACTTTGGGCTATTGGGTGGCTCCACTTGTGGCTTTTGCTTTGTATGTTTTGGGAGGACTTGAGATTATTGCTGAAGAAATAGAAGATCCGTTCAATCTAGATGCTAATGATATTCCAACGCCTCAGATAGCAGAAAATATCGCAGTGAGCGTTAAATCACTTTTAATTAATTTTAACAAGAAATCATGAAATTAATTAAAACCGATCAGGAAAATTTAAATCCAATATATTACAAATAAAATCATGTCACCAATCATAATCATCTTTATTATCCTTGCTTACTTTGGATGTCTGTTGTGGATCAGCTGGCATACTAGTAAAAAGGCGACTTCCGAAGACTTTTATGCCGGTAATAAACAATCGCTCTGGTATGTAGTTGCGCTGGGAATGGTTGGCACTTCACTTTCAGGAATCACATTTGTTTCAATTCCAGGAACAATTGGAACTGCAGGATTTTCATACTTTCAAGTTGTAATTGGTTATTTCATAGGATATTTTGTAGTGGCTTATGTGCTATTACCATTATATTATAGGTTAAACCTGACCTCTATTTATTCCTATCTAAACAAACGTTTTGGAATCAACTCATATAAATCCGGGGCATCATTTTTTATTATCTCCCGAGTATTAGGTGCAACTCTACGACTATATCTGGTGATAAATGTTCTTCAATATTTTGTACTGGAAGATATTGGTTTTAAATTCTGGCACACTGCCGTTATAATTCTTGCAATGATATTGCTTTACACGCTCAAGGGTGGGGTAAAAACAATTGTTTGGACAGATACGCTTCAGACAATATTTATGCTGACAGCGCTCATAGTTTGCATTTGTTATATTCTTTCTTATCTTAATTTAAATATCACCGAGACATTCGAAAAATTAGAATCAGAAAATCTTACCCTGATTTTTGAAAGTGACTGGTTACACAAAAAATACTTTTTGAAACAAATCCTTGGTGGTGCATTTGTAACAATTACAATGACTGGACTTGATCAGGAAATGATGCAAAAGAATATTAGTGTCAGAACACTTAAAGACTCTCAGAAGAATATGGTGAGCTTTAGTTTTATACTGGTTTTCGTCAATTTTATGTTTCTGGTTCTTGGAGGTCTCCTTTATCTTTTTGCCAAATCAAAAAATTTAGTTTTACCAGGTGATGATTTATTCCCTTCAATTGCTCTTCAACACCTTCCTCCGGTTGTTAGCCTTATTTTTATAATTGGACTTATTTCAGCACTTTTCCCTTCTGCGGATGGTGCAATAACAGCTTTAACTTCTTCCTTTTGTATAGATATTTTAGGTATCCGAAACGAAGGCCGATATTCTGAAAAAGAACAATCAAAAATCAGGATGAAAGTTCATCTTTCTTTTGCCGTTGTTTTTCTTTTATTCGTATTCTTTTTTAAAGCATTAGGAGACAAATCAGTAATTGATGTTTTACTGGATATTGCAGGATATACTTACGGTCCACTCCTTGGGTTATTTTCATTTGGAATATTAACAAATCGCTCAGTTAAAGACAAATTTGTGCCTTTAATTTGTATTATCGCACCAATTTTTTCTTATCTTCTTTACCTTTTATTCAAGCATTTTAAAATTGAATATCAGTTTGGACTTGAAATGCTGATAATCAACGGAACACTTACATTTTTAGGTTTACTTTTAGTTTCTAACCCACACAAATCAAATAATATAAACGATGATCAATCTTTCTGACGAAGAAAAAATAAAGCAAGCCTTTGCAAATAAGCGATGGCCTGAAGTACAAAGTTCAAACTCGTGGATGACCTTTAAAATCATGGCTGAATTTGTTGAGGGCTTTGAAAAGCTGGCCAGAATCGGACCATGTGTTTCTATTTTTGGGAGTGCCCGAACAAAATCTACCAACAAATATTATCAGATGGCTTCTGATGTTGCAAAAATACTCAGCAAGGCCGGATATGGTATTATAACAGGTGGTGGACCAGGAATTATGGAAGCCGGAAATAAAGGTGCTAAAGAAGTCAAAGGAAAATCAGTGGGACTTAATATTCAGTTGCCATTTGAACAGTACGCCAATGAATATATCGACTATGACAAGCTAATTAATTTTGATTATTTCTTTGTGCGCAAAGTAATGTTCATGAAATATGCTCAGGGTTTTATTGTATTTCCGGGTGGACTTGGAACTTTGGATGAAATGTTTGAAGCATTAACATTAGTGCAAACCAACAAGCAAGCCAAATTTCCAATAATTCTCGTTGGCAGCAGCTATTGGAAAGGTTTGCTTGACTGGATAAGAACAACGATGCTTGAGGAAGAAATGAATATCAGTCCGGAAGATATGGATTTATTTCATGTTGTAGATACTGCCGAAGAAGCTGCTCAGGGTATTTTTGATTTTTACACCAAATACACCATCGAGCCTAATTTTTAAATTATCTCATCAGGTAAATTTTACCTGTCTGGTGTTTGAAATATTTATTGTTACCCTTATCTGCTTTTAGATTCTCGGGAATGTTATCGCTTTCAAGTTGGCCAATTTCTTCTCCATGCTTTTTCATCGTTACCGTATAAAGATAAACACCATTAGCAAGCCTGTCGCCATATTGGTCAGTACCATCCCAAACAACTTCTGAAACATTATTACCTATTTTTAAATTTCCTAAATCATCTTTACTTATTTCTTTCACAACTTTTCCGGTTACAGTCATGATTTTTACATTCACATAATCCGGAACTTCACTTCCTGTAAGAGTAAACACAAAACGCATACTTGTTGTAAAAGGATTTGGATAAGGATAGAAATTAGTGGTGCTGCTTTCCCTTATTACATTAAAACTGATTTCATAATAACTTGTACCGGCAAGATTTTTACTTACATCATTACTCTGAACTTTTAGCTTATAAATTCCATCGGGAAGATCTTTTGGTACAAATTCCATGCTGGCTGAATTCTGCGAATTGGTAGCCGGATGAAATCTCACGAGCGATCCTTTCACATCAATATCGACATAATTTGAAGTATTAGGATATTTTAATGATAGTTGAATACCAGCAGTATCTTTTTGTAACAAGAACTTATTCTCATCTTTCGAAACAATCAAAATCACAGGGCTTGGCGAAACAATATCACCATTCATGATATGCCTGCTGTCAAATGTTACATCAAGTAACGGATTTATTTTATCTTTAGTGATAATGAAATTCTCTACTGCACTATTATTAGTTAGAGTTAATTCATTTTTAATCATTCCAGGATTTACACTTACAAACACCTGATAATGTCCGGTTAAGCCCCCTGTTGCAAAATCATACTTTATTACAAAATGGTCACCCGGTCTTAAGCTGTCAGTTGTTTTTCCTGTAAAATCATAAATAACATCTTTAGTGTCTGTATTTGAGATTTTAACCTGGTAAACCAAAGTATCAAATGGAAGTTTAGAAATATTTTTAAAAGCAATTTCATATTTAAACTGCTCGCCTTCCTGCAAAGTATCGTTATAAAAAATATGGTTAATACTTGCATCTAGCGTACCCTCCGGTACATCACCAGCTGTTACACGCCAGTTTTGAAGTTGAGGTGCTGTTCTTTTTGAAATATCCGCATTTTCTTCTTCTAGAATTATAAATGGATATTGATTTGCATCAATCTTATTGCTGAGATCATAAGGTTGTGTTATAATGTTTTTCAAAATTGCAGTTTTCATTCCAAGCCCGTCAACTCCATAAATATTCATTTTAAACTTGTCATCACCCGGTGTCTCATCCTGCTTATGCCAAAAGTATAAAGTGCCCCAGCTGTTTGCAGGTCCAATGCGCTCACTACTCATACTTCCTGAAGATGATTTTCCAATCATATCTCCTTCTACAGCTGCATAACCGCCAGTATTAGAAACAGGATCATAAGTATTATAATTTTCGTACGCACTGCCAAGAGAGTCTCCTTTTGCTCCAATCATTACATATCCTGTCTTATCAGTAATTATCGTGCCTCCTTTTGTAGGAATTTCTATTGCACCAAGTTTGTAAAAAGCATCTTTGGTTGACTGCTCCCATTTAGAGATTTGCATACTGTAACGTGAAAACATAGCTACATGTGTTCCCGGCACAATTGCATCAACAAAATTTCTGAAATTTACTCTTTCCATGCTGTCTCCCATACCAAAAGTATAATATGGATTGACGTTATCATTTCCCAAAAAACATTTTGGAGTAATTCCTGCAACTTTCACTTTTTCCAGTTCATTCTTATCAAATAAAACCACAACAAGACCAATATCACATACCCCGGGATTACCATCCTGTGAACCAAAACCGCCTCCAAGCTTTACCCCTTTATTTCCTGCAAAATTAACATCCGTATCTACCCAGACTCTTCTCGATGTAGGCGCATATTCAAAACGTTTTGTTTTTTTATCAATTTGGATGTTTTTAAGATCTGTAGTTGGATAAAATTGTGGAAGTTTTGATTGAGACCAACCTGGTGCATTGTCTAAAATATGTATAAAGGAGCGCTCTTCATAAGTACCGCCGTTTAAACTCTGAGTCCTGATTCTGGCTTTCCAGTAATAAACTATACTATCAATACCCGGAATAAGTTGCAACTTCCAGCTTGCCAGAGAAAAATTTGAATTGACATCAGTTTTGGTTTTTAACCATGGACTGTTAAACAGATAAGAAGTGTCAATCTGAAAATCAAACTGAAGATTTCTTTCAAATAAATTTAACGCCTGAGCTACCAGTTCTATAGAATCTTTAAGAAGATGTGAAACTATTTCATACCGTTTAGGATAGATAAGATGGACACCATTGCCAGGAATATACGGCCTGTAAATAAGGTGGTTATTGCTATAATCAATTTCACCAATCAGTTTTCGCGGATTAATATCTATTTCAAAAGTATTTTCCCCTGTAGTTAATCCATCTTTAGACTTGATATAATAATAAAAAGTATCCCTGTAAGCCACAGGAGCTACTTTAAAATAATAATCAAAAGTAGCGTAGTTATTAGGAAATGTTCTTTTAACATGAATCTCAATCATAGAATCATCAACATACCTGCCTTTATTTTCAATAATTATCGCAAGAGCGAATGAATCACTCAGTGCAGTTAAATTATTAGGAAATAAAAAGGCAAATCCATCTTGGATATGATAATCAGGTTGTGATGGTGAATATAGTCTGATAGCCGGATCTCCTTGAAGAAAAAGCTGTCTGCTGTGTAGTTTAGAAGTTGGCGAACCAATATTCTGATTTACTTTAATAGTCTGTTTGATAATGTCTCCAATTCCGGCACCATAAAGTGAGCCGAAGGCAATTTTGTAAAAATCTTTCATCTGAGCGGAAACAGTAAAAAGTTCGGAAGTTGAAGATTGCCCAATAAAAGCAATACCGCCGCCATTTTCTTCTCTTATAATTTTTTCACTGAAATAAAGATCACCATTATTACTTCCGATAGTCGGATTTCCGACTGCACAACCGTTGAAATAAAAAACAGGATATTTTTTAACGTTGCTCCATTCTGAAGGTTTTCCAATATCCAGATCAACAACTGTGCTGCTTCCATGACCAAGAAATGTCACAAGAGATTTTCCTCTGTTTATTTGTTCAACAACCTGTTGTTTAATGAAAGGTTCTGAAATGCCTGTTGCTGATTTGTAATACGATTTCACAATACCACCAAATGGCTTTGCTTTAGGAAATGGAATTAAATCATTAAGCTGCTGCCTGATAATTTCACTCTGTTTACCATCGAATCCGCCACCAAGGTGCATAACTTCTTTCTGCCAGACACTCGCAGGAGTTTGCTCGTAATCCATCAGTTTATTGAGGTAGCTGCTTATGTCAGAAGGTTTATCCGCAGATATTCTTCCTATAGCTACTGCTGGTTCCCATTTTGTATTTCCCAGTCCAGATAAAAACATATTATCTGAAGCAGGAACACCAATAGAAGGCACCAGATTTATGCCGATTTTAGAAACACCGTTTACAAGGTAATCGGTTTGAATTCCCCTTCCAATCAAAAGAACATATTTAAGACTGTCAGTTGTATTGTTTGTAATAAGAAAATTACAAATTCTTCTGATTGCAAGCGGATGCTGCACACCGAAAGTAAAGTTATCATACAACTGCTGCATGGTAACCAGATTAGTTGTATAACTCGTGGATCTGTAATTAACATAATTGTCGGTTTCCGGACCTTTCAATTTATCATTACAAATGACAAGGAAACTAGTTTTATTAACTAGTGTTGATGGGTTAAGAAAAAACACAGCACTTACCTGAACCGGAGTTACATTAAAGATATCTGTACTATCAGTGATAATAAGTTTTCCTGATTTCCCAAAAGGAATAATTGAACGAACCGAATTTCCCGAATAAATCTGACCTCTTATTCTGTAACCATTTTCGAGGTCGTAAATTATTGGTTTGTTTTGAGTACCTGTGCCATAATTTGACCAGTTGATTAAAGCAGGGCCAGAATTATCATTCGAATTAAAAAGAGCTTTGGTACCAAAATCCAGATCAAATTTTTTCGGATATAACAGACTTATATAAGATAAAGAATGTCCATTAGCGGTAACCCCCGGAATATCAATGGTTTCAAACTTTACAAAAGTTCCTGTTGATCCAATATCTGAAGTTGATAATGTATTAGTGTGTCCTATTGTTTTATAGCCTGAAAAACTGGTGTCAAAAAGAACAGTGCTGCTAATGTTGTCAGGTGAAACAGATACTTTCATCCTGTGATCAATAGTTACTGCATAAAAATCAGTAACACCATAAAATTTATATGAAAGTACCGGTGCTGGTCCTGAAGGTTCATAAAATTTCGAATTAATTGTTTC